>NZ_SFBO01000048.1:0-108277 GCF_007095705.1 Microcystis sp. Msp_OC_L_20101000_S702 | reverse complement strand
GGCGTTGCATAATAGAGATATGAATGGAGGAAATCAAAATGCAATGCCCTGAATGTAAATCTACCCATATCCGTAAAAATGGCATCAATAAACAAGGTAAACAAAATCATATTTGTGTAACCTGTGGCCGTCAATTTATTGATAACTATGAAAAACAGAAAGGCTATGACGAAAAAACGAAGCGAGAATGCCTAACTGCCTATGTTAATGGGATGGGATTTAGAGGAATAGAAAGGCTAAAGGGAGTTCATCATACGACCGTAATTAATTGGGTAAAATCTGTGGGAGAATTATTGCCAGTCGCCTATGACCCAGAAACAATTCCTGAAGTAGGGGAACTGGATGAATTGGAAACCTTTGTTGGCTCAAAAAAAACAAAATCTGGGTGTGGACAGCCGTTGACCACTTTAAAAAAGGAATTTTAGGTTGGGTAATCGGAGATCATAGTAGCGAAACGTTTCGCCCATTATGGGAATTAGTTAAGTCTTGGGGATGCTATTTTTATGTGAGTGATGGATGGTCAGTTTATCCATGTTTTATAGCAGAGGGCGACCATATAATTAGTAAGACTTATATGACCAGAGTAGAGGGTGAGAACACACGTTTAAGACATTATCTAGCCCGATTGCATCGCAAAACACTCTGCTATTCTAAGTCTACAGAAATGTTAGGATACTCTATTCGTTTATTAATTCATTATCTGAAGTTTCAAGAAGTGCCTATTCCTTACTGATTCATAGCTTAATTCAGCAACGCCGGCAAATCGTTCTCGCTGACGATAAAAATACAAAAATGATTCACCAAATACCCTTTCATAGAGTCGTTCATCTTTTTGAAATTGCACTTCGCAAAAATAGATCACCCCGCTACTATCATTATCGGGTGGCAGGAATACGCCATCGATCTCAAATTTGGGTTCTTTGACGGCTACGGAGTCAAAGCGGTATTCGGTGGCATTATCTGGCGGGTTTTCCAGTAAATCGAAGAGAAGGGAGGGGGATTGTTGAAAAAGCCGGTAGAATATCGAGTCTCGTTTCATTATGATCGGGATTGCACCATAGCTCTTTCCCGATCTTCCCATAAAACCCCCAAAAAAAGAGAGAGGAAACTGTATCATCGGAAATCAAGGTAATGCCCTGTCTCGCCAAAAAATCGAACATTTGCTCAAAATTTTCGTTCGGACGGATGGCGAAACTGACAAGAATATTGGTATCAACAACAACCCGTATCACAAATCATCTTTTAACGATGCCATGAGTGCGTCGTGTTCCGCAGCTGTCATGCCAAGAGTTGCGGCCTCGTGCTGTAATTTTCTGGCAATAATAGATAAGCTGGGACAACCCACCATAAGGCGGACAATTTCATCATCCGGTATAAGCGCCAGTGCTTCCCTAATTTCCCTGGCCGTGCCTTGGATTACTGTTGCTTGTGTAGTCATGATTTTTGATCATTCTAGGGCGAATCCTAGCATAATTCACGACTGAGATGCTACCCATCGAAAAACCTCCCCCAAAAAAAGAGAGAGAAAACCTGCACCTCTTCTCCCTTGGGTCATTATTTTCTGCCTTTGCGGACAGCACTCCCTAGCATTAAGCCGCCCAGGGTGATAAGACCAAGAAGGCTAGAGGGTTCGGGAACAGGAGTCGCATCAAGTGTAACGTTATCGAAAACTAATTGTGTCCCCCCATTATTCGGACGGTCAATAGAGATGCGAATTCCCGCACCCTGATCGGCAATCCCCGCCAGATAAGAAGTGTTGAACGATAAGAACACACCTCTTGACGAAAAGGAACTCTGATTGAATGTAAAACTTGACAAAACGGTATTATTATCACTCCGGCGAAGCGAAATTGTACTGTTCGGCAAGGTCAAGTTGCCCGGTTCATCTAGACGAATACCCGCGAATAAATTGAGCGTGTATCGAGTTCCGGCTTGATAAGTGGCGGCTACGTCTTGATAGATCGATCCACCATTGAAAGCAATAAGACCCGCCTGCGAACCGTCGGGTACTCCGCTTGGAAATTGGGTCGCATTGAATGGCTGAACCCCCGCATTGCCACTACTCACAGTCCAACCGGTAATAACTGGTGAAAAATTAGGGGTTGATGGTGTCTCGAAGGAAAAATTATTGACAGTCACGCTTGCAGCTTGTGCTGCACTAGCCGTTACCAGAGTCGCCAGGGCAACTCCAGAGACAATGCCGAGTTGTTTTATTTTCATGAAAAGAAAAGGGTTAATGGTAGATGATTTGAGTGCTTGCGACATTTAGATTTGGGTTAAGCGATCGGGCAACCCAAAACAATGACAAGCGAATGGTCAAAGGTAGATTACACACTTCCCCCCCACATTGTATTAAAAGCTACAATTTAATAAATATTTACATTCTTCTCCCCCAGGGCTGACGCTTGCTAGAATGAAATCCCGCTTGATTTGTGGTAATGAGACAGTTTATGTTAGATTTTCATCTATCTGTTCAGCCTGAAACAGAAAAACGCCTTAAAAAGATTTTAAACTCCATCAAAGATCAAGAAAAATTTGCCCAAAGCATTATTGATTATCAGATTGCCGAATTACAAAAAAGCAAGGCTAATTCAAGTCTGAATTGCATCACTGTCTGATCTACCTTTATAGAACGCCAATTCAAAAATGAAACGCATCAACCTCAAGAGGGAGCATCTCACCTTTGTAACCCCTAAATCAGGTTTTTATGTCAAGCTATTTTGAAAGCCTTGCTGGAAAACAGTTTTAGAGATAAGTATAATTATTCACTTGCATAAATGAGATGCTCCCACCTCAAGACCTCAAGACCTCAAGAGTTGACAAAGAAAGGCTCATCAGGTACTGTCTGAGCCTTATCGGAAGTTAACGACGGCGGGTGAGTTCAGCCGTTAGACTGCCAATTTCTTGGTCAAGATAGTTCCGGTTACTTTTGGGCAGGTGCTATACTGTAGTGAGGTTTGTAAATGGTTTCTCCCATGAAAAATAAAGCCATTATTGTACTGGGGGCGGTTGCCTCTCTTGGGTTGGCTGCAACCTCAACTTTACTTATGACACGTCCATCTGGAAATTCTCCAGATTCCGCCTCTGCTCAATTTTCTCCCAACGGCATGGGTATGATGGATCATATGCAGGTCAGTAGCGAGTTTAACTATCTTGCCCAAATGATTCCTCACCATCAGGAGGCAATCGATACCGCCCAGGTTATTCTGACACGCACTAGTCGTCCTGAGATGAGGCAGTTTGCTCAAAAGATCATTCAAGTGCAAACTGCTGAAATTGCTCAGATGAAAAACTGGCTCAACGAGTGGTATCCCGGAAGGAATATTAGCGTCTCCTACGTTCCCATGATGCGCGATCTGAGTCAACTTCAGGGCGATGCCCTAGATCAAACTTTTTTACAAGATATGATTAAACATCATATGGGAGCCGTGATGATGTCGCAAATGCTCCTGAATCATAATCTGGTGAAGCATCAGGCTGTCCGGCCTTTTGCTGAGAACATTGCCACTAGCCAGCGCCGGGAAATTCAGCAGATGCAAACTTGGTTGATGGCTTGGTTTGGTGATCGCAATCCAATGGGTGGGATGCATCATTAGCTGGTATTGCGATCGCGATTTTGTCGGGTGCGTTCCCTAATGCAAGTACGCTTAACTGATACAGAAGTTCTGGTGTCCCCTAAAACCAGAGACTTATCGCCTCAAAATAAAGATAACTGCTATATCCTTCTGTTCACTTTAAAATAAAACCGTTAGCTTGCTGGGGATTGAGAGTGACAATCCCAAAATCTCTACCTAAACCCTTCCCTTTCGAGGTAAATATTTCATGAGCCAAACGATCACACCTTCTTCCTTAAAAGCTAGTTTAGCCCCCAATACGACTAGAGCAGCAACGGTGGACGATGGGGGAAATGTGCTAGGGGAATTTCTGCAAGAAACTCTGGCCATGACTAAACGTCTGTTCATCCAATTAAAACGTCGTCCTTCAACCCTAATCGCGGGGGTAATTCAGCCCTTTATGTGGCTGATTTTATTTGGAGCTTTATTTTATAATGCCCCCCAGGGACTATTCGGCAACGATCTCAGTTATGCTAAATTTCTCGCCCCCGGAGTGATTGTCTTTACCGCTTTTTCCGGGGCCTTAAATGCCGGTTTGCCGGTAATGTTCGATCGAGAATTTGGCTTTCTTAACCGTCTCTTGGTAGCACCTTTAACCACTCGTTACTCGATCGTGGCCGCTTCTACCATCTATATTATCGCCCTCAGTTTCATCCAAACCGCCTCGATCGTGGCCGCTAGTGCCTTTTTAGGGGCCGGATTACCCAGTTTAGCTGGATTAGGTGCGATCGCTTTGATTGTTTTCCTAATAGTTTTGGGGATGACTGCCTTAAGTCTCAGTTTAACCTTTGCCCTACCCGGACATATCGAATTAATCGCCGTCATTTTCGTCACCAATTTACCGCTTTTATTTGCCAGTACCGCCCTCGCTCCCTTAAACTTTATGGCAGATTGGTTACAAGTAATCGCTAGTCTCAACCCTCTTACCTATGCGATCGAACCGATCCGTTATATTTATTTCAATCAGCACTGGTCTTTTGATAGCATAGTCTTACAAACCCCTTGGCTTGACCTCAATTTCTTGACAGTTTTAGCCCTACTCTTAGCTTTTGATCTGCTAATCCTTTTAGCAATTCAGCCCTTACTTCGTCGTCGTTTTGCTTAAATCAGTTATCAGTTATCAGTTATCAGTTATCAGTTTACTGTTCACTGATAAGCTTGTAACTTTCTCACCACCAAAAACAAGATAATTTTCTGAGGAGTTAGTTAGATTATGAACACTCAAAAAATGTTAATCAAATCGTCTTTATTTCTAGCTACCATTCTATTAGTCGGGGCTGATTTTAATCCGCAAGTGTTAGCTCAAAGCTTGAACCCCAGTCAGCCGGATTATCAAAAAAATGAACGTAGTTCCGATGGCAGGGATGCTCTCGGTGGTTTTGATCCTTTAGACTTGATTCATAATAGTAATTTTCGCCGTAGCCGGGACGGATCGGAATTTCAGGAAGATACTCGCAATAACATCAACCAAGCGGCCGAGGAGTTTAAACGCAAGCAAAGAGAACAACTGGAAAATCTGCAAAATTCTACCCCAGAAACCAAATAAAACCCCTTTTTGATTTGCCTTTTGCCCATCCTAACCAGGAGGTTGATTTTGTCCTATTGCTTAGTATATATGATCGCTAAGTGCAGATGATCTGAGAAAGACCGATAACTGAAGAGCATTGGGGGGTTTATCTTACACGAATTTATATTAAACTTAGGATTGGTTTATTGAATTATCGTCTTATTAAAACTGTGGAAGTAATGGAAATCGGGCAAAAAGTCAAGGTCTGTCGCTTAAGAGACCGCGTTAACTCGGACGTAGCGGGTAAATTGGGTAAAGTGGGTGTCATCAAAAATTTTAAGATGACCGATGGCAGCGGTGTTGGTGCTGTTGTCCAGTTCGATGATAAAACCGCTACTTGGTTTTTTGAAGATGAACTCAAACTCATCTAAATATAACGCTTAGGAACTAATTATGTCCTTAATTTTGACCTTTTTGGGCAAGGGGGGCAGCGGTTGCAGTACAATAGCGATCGCTTCGGCAAAGAAAATGGCTGGTCTGGGGTCAAAAGTTCTCTTGATCGGTCAGGATCCTAGCCCTGCTTGGGGATTACTCCTCAAGGCCTCCCCTAGCTCCTCCATTACGGAAATTGCCCCCAATCTCTCGGTTGTGCAGCTTAGTAGTACACATTTACTAGAAAAAAGTTGGGAAGAAGTCAAGGAATTGGAAAAGCAGTATTTGCGTTCTCCCACCTTGAAAAATGTTTATGGTCAAGAGTTGGGCGTTTTACCCGGAATGGACCAAGCTCTAGCCTTAAATTTCCTGCGGGAACAGGATAAAAGCGGAAATTACGATGTCATCATCTACGACGGCAGCGGAGATATCAACAGTCTGCGAATGTTGGCGATTCCAGAGGTGGGCAGCTGGTATTCACGGCGTTTTCGCCAGGTTTTCAGCGATTCTGAGATTGGTCGCACCCTTTCTCCCTTTTTCCAACCAATCGCCGCCGCCGTGCTGAATTTCTCCTTTAATCCCGACGGTTTAGGGAAGAAGGTCGATAATAACATTCTAGACGAGGGACGTTCCGCTTTAGCCGATCCTCGGCGAGTTTTAGCCTATCTAGTCACCAATGACGATCCAATTGCGATCGCAGAGGCCAAATATCTTTGGGGTGCGGCACAGCAAATCGGTTTAAATGTGGGGGGAGTGATTTTTAATCGCTGTCAGAGTGCTACGGAGGATTTTGCCCCGCTGCCGGCGGCGATTTTACCCGACCGTCAAGGAGAAGATTGGCAGGAGTTAATCGCCGAGTTACCCAATTTTCTCACGGTGCAGCCGCCCAAACCGTTAATAATCGATACGGCAGCCGGTCAGGTCAAGGTTTATTTACCCGGATTCGAGAAAAAACAGGTAAAACTGACGCAATCGGGCCCAGAATTAACCATCGAAGCCGGGGATCAACGGCGTAATATTGATGTACCACCGCCTCTGACCGGAAGATCGGTAAAAGGGGCAAAATTCCAAGAAGGTTACTTAATTATTTCTTTTTAAGGGATTATGTCGAACAGCGAGATAGAAAACAAGGATAATCGAGGCGCAAAAACTCGCCAATTATTGGGCATGAAAGGGGCCTCATCGGCAGAAACCTCCCTCTGGAAAATCCGCTTACAATTGATGAAGCCGATCACTTGGATTCCCCTAATTTGGGGGGTTGTCTGTGGGGCAGCTTCATCGGGTAATTATACTTGGTCTTTAGAAGATGTCTTAAAAGCGGCCACCTGTATGTTACTTTCCGGTCCATTGATGACTGGTTATACCCAAACTTTAAATGATTTTTACGATCGAGAAATCGATGCAATTAATGAACCCTACCGTCCGATTCCTTCGGGGGTGATTTCTATTCCGCAAGTAGTCGGCCAGATTTTGGTTTTATTAGCGGCTGGGTTAGGAATATCTTATCTTCTCGATCGCTGGGCTGGTCATGATTTCCCAATCATGCTCTGTTTAACCCTATTTGGTTCTTTTATCGCCTATATTTATTCAGCACCGCCTTTAAAATTAAAACAAAATGGTTGGCTAGGAAATTATGCCCTCGGTGCTAGTTATATAGCATTACCTTGGTGGGCAGGTCACGCCCTTTTTGGTCAGTTAAATTGGACAATTATGATCTTAACCCTCATTTATAGTCTAGCGGGGTTAGGCATTGCTGTGGTCAACGACTTTAAAAGTGTGGAAGGTGACGAAAAATTAGGCTTAAAATCCTTGCCAGTTATGTTTGGAATTACCACTGCAGCTTGGATTTGTGTGATTATGATCGATGTTTTTCAAGCGGGAATTGCGGGCTATCTGATTAGTATTCATCAGAATCTTTATGCCGCTATTTTACTGTTATTAATTATCCCTCAGATCACTTTCCAAGATATGTATTTTCTGCGGGATCCGCTCAAAAATGATGTCAAATATCAAGCCAGCGCCCAGCCTTTCCTAGTGTTAGGAATGTTGGTGACAGGTTTGGCTTTAGGTCAGGGGATACTCTGAAGATTGTAATTAATAAAAACTGGAAATATCCAGTTTATGGGACATAATCGCCTTGAATTGGGTTTCTGTTTACGGTAACTTGATCCGTCAAGAGGGGTGAAAATAGATTTTCGGTTCGATCCCCCCTGCCCCCCTTGATAAGGGGGGTGCCGATAGGCGGGGGGATCCCCCCTTGATAAGGGGGGTGTCGATCCCCCCCGCCCCCTTGATAAGGGGGGTATCTGACAATTTTTAATACCTACCTACTTAGCTCGATCCCTAGTCTTTTCGTTACAATTAAGAGGGAATCGATGCCGGGGGAAAAATTTACCTTTTTTTCTTCCCTCCGATTCGCCATTCTTGACGAACTAATCAAGAATAGTTCCTGTTTAACAAGATTGATTGAGACAAGTATCTCGCACCCTATCACCATGAGTAATACCAGTAATTTTCGCCAAGCTTTACGCGAGGCTAAAAGCCAAGCACTTATCGGCCCCAATGTTATCCCCAAGGCCCTGCCCTATCTCGGTGGTGGTCTAATTTTAACTGCGGTGGGAACCTATGGCGGTTTAGGTGTGATCCAATCCTATCCCCAGATTTTCTTCCCGACTTTCTTTGTCGCCCTGGTTGCCGAGATTATTTTATTTTTTGTCGCGCGTAGTAGTGCGGAAAGCGGCAATAAAAGCACTGCTCTGCCCCTGCTGACTCTCTATAGTCTTCTTTCTGGCTATACTCTCAGTGGAATCGTCTATGTGGCCCTAGGTACTTCCGGTGTTGGTTTGCGAGGAGTGGCAATTGCTGCCCTCGGTTGCGGCCTCGCTTTTGTGTTGGGACGCAATATCGGCTCGAATCTGTCGGAAAAAGATGGTTTGGCGCTGACTCAAACCGTTAGCATCGGTATTCTCGCTCTTTTTATTGTTCTCATTGGTCAGCTAATTTTCTCTATCTTTGGTGGCGGTACTCCCACCTGGTTAGAAATCGCTATTTCTGGCATCGGGGTTTTCTTGTTTGCTGGCTCGGCAGTGGTGGACTTTTACATCTTGCCCCGTACCTACAGAGATGAACAGTATCTCAGCGCTGCTTTATCGATGTATTTGACCTATATCAACCTATTTATCTTTATTCTGCGCCTTTTAATCGCTCTTAACGGTCGAGATTAGGGCAAATAGGGAGGAGTTAGAAATTAGTTACAACCTAACTTCTAACTCCGCTAGAATAGTAAAGAAATGTAAACGGCCTGTAAAGATCATGACTGAACCACAACCGACTCAAACTCCCAAATTAGAAGACCCCAAATTTGGCTTTAATGACTATGCCGAGCGCCTCAACGGTAGAGCCGCTATGATTGGTTTTGTGATCACTCTGTTGATCGAGTATCTCACTGGCCAAGGTCTGTTATCTTGGTTAGGGTTACAGTAGTTTTTTAGGCTTTTTTAGGCATTCTAGGGGAAATAGAGCCTTGAGTGTTAGTTAACGCATACAGGCTTGATGATTTTCCCCGTAGAATCCTTGTAAGACCGAATCACCTCGCTGTTGTGGTGTGCCGTGGGAGTTATTGGGAGCTTCAAAATCGCCCACTTCCGAGGCCGCTTCCGCTAGAAGTTTTCCTGCTATTATATAATCCTGTTTGGATAAACCTCTTGCTTCGGTAAATAACCAGGAAAGGGTATCTCCCGCTAGACAATCGGCCTGTAATTCAATGCCGATGCTCATTCCACCTTCATCGATGCCACCGATACCCCGATTCCACTGAACAGCGTGAGCAGCCTCGTGAGCGACGGCGTAAAGGGGAAATAGGGGATTATCACTAATGCGAGTGACTTGCTGGAGATTGACGTAAACTGTATTATCTACAGTGCAGAAAGCCGCTAGGGAAATTACACCGCAGGGAGTGGTTATCGGGCCATCACTTAATAAATACTTAAAATTGATCTGGTGTAATTGAGCCGTATATTCAATTACCGCTTCTAAGGCATCCGTAATATCGTCTGCTTGCGCTCTCTGGGCTAGAGGGGATAAAATCAAGAGGGAACTACAGGAAACAGCAGATATCAGGGATAATAACCGTTTACGGCCAGAGTTAGGTTTCATGATACTAACAAAGTCGGGAGTGAGGGGGAAGTTTAATTAATCTGAATTAGCCTAGTGCTATGATCACAATTCTAAAAGCTATATCTAAGACTTCCAGAGAAAATACAGAATTTACGCAGCTTTTGATCGAAGTTTACAGAATTTCTCGTCAAGGCTGAGGAAATTAATTTGGCACGACCACTTAGGGTCTGCTGAAAAAGTTTTTCGTGGGGGTGGGGTGTAGGGTGTGGGGTGTAGGGTGTAGGGTGTGGGAATTATGAATTATGAATTGGAAATTGGGGAGTTTTTTGCTGTGAACTGATAACTGATAACTGATTAAAGTACCATTTCTCTGGTGGCCTCTGCATCTATGGGTTTAATTAGATACAATCGCAACAGATCTCCGACGATACCTAGCTGTAAGGGTAACTTACGGACTGTTTTTAGCCATTGAGGAGCGCTACTTTCATCGATCGCTTTTAATTGTAAATTACGTTCGGCACAACGGTTTAAACGGGGGAAAAATTGGGGATGGTCCACATTTAAAATGGTGGGAAAAGCGCGAGCAGAGGTATTATTAGTCTGACGAATTACCTCTTGATCAAAAGCGATCGCATCCATTCCCAAAGCATCATAAAAGTCTGAGCGTTCGCGTACAGTTAAACTGTGGGTAGCAAAGACGGAAAGCAGAAAAAAACGACTCCATAATCTCGATCGCCAATTATTCCACAATTGTGGTTTAGCGCGCAGTAAGGTTTTAAAGATATCTCCGTGGCGATTTTCGTCCTGACACCAACTCTCGAAGTAATTAAAGAGAGGATTAAATTTATACTGGGGATGTTCTTGTAAATGACGATAAATGAGGATATAACGCCAATAACCGATTTTTTCGGAGAGATAGACCGTATATAAAACCCATTCAAGGGGGAAAAAGGTGTAGGTGCGGGTTTTGGTAATTTTGGCTAGATCGAGGGAAATATTAAAGTCAGCCATGGCTTTATTGAGAAATCCTGCATGACGCGCCTCATCTCTAGCCATAAGATGAAATATCTCTCCTAACAAGGGATTACGGCTTTTTAGTTGTCGTGACAGTTCCTTAAATAACAAAAAGCCAGAAAATTCGGAGATACAGGAGCGTTCTAGGTAATCTATAAAAGCATTTCTCGTTTTTTCATCGAGATTGTCTTGATAATTCTCAAATCCTTGCTGACGTTCAAAGTGATGCCGGTTGTAATCGGTCCGCATCTCCTCTAACATCGCTTTGATTTCGGTTTCTTGCAAAGAAAGGTCAAAATTAGCGGCAGCCTCAAAATCGGTGGTATAGAAACGCGGGGTGAGGATAGTTTCGCGCAGAGCAGCTTTTTTCTGGGAGGGAGGTTCGACGGTAGTGACCATGATGGAAATTACTTGACTACATAGCTATATAGGATTTTAAACATAAATAGGTAAGCCAATGATAATTATTAAGTTTTATCAATATTTTGGGCAGTAGTGAGCAAGGGAATCAGACAAGTTGGCGAGCCGATTAGGGAAATAGGGAGTAGAATAGAAAGGTTGTGAGTCTATAACTATCGTTAAAATACTATGGCTTGTCCCAAGAAGAAAACCTCAAATGCCAAGCGCGACCAACGGAGAGCGCACTGGAGAAAGCAAGCGGCTCGGGAAGCGCAAAAAGCCTTATCTTTGGGTAAATCTGTTCTTTCTGGTCGTTCTAACAGCTTTGTCTATCCCACTAAAGAGGAAGAAGAAGGGGAAGACGAGGAATAACTTGATGATGGGGAGTGAGGTGGAGAAAACCTTTTCGCTCCCTAGTATTTTAAGATTTGTTTAGGGTTTTCGTTGTGAGTCTCAACTAATGTTAGGCAAATTTTTTAAAAAACCAGAATCTCCCGATCAAGACCGAGTTCCTCCGGGCCAATATCTCGCTAGTGGTTTTCCTGTGCTTACCTACGGAGATACTCCCCAAATCAAGACCGAGGAATGGTTATTCAAGGTTTGGGGAAAGGTGGCCACGACTAAAATTTTTAACTGGTCGGATTTTATGGCCCTTCCGCAGTGGGAATTTACTAAGGATTTTCACTGTGTCACCCGTTGGTCAAAATTAGATGTGACTTGGACGGGAATTAAGGTATCGGATTTTATCACCTTAATTGACCTGTTGCCGGAGGCTACCCACGTCATGCAACACTGTTATGGGGGTTATACGACTAACCTCACCCTAGAGGAATTCCTGCACGAGGATAATTTTTTCGCTTTTCAACTGTTTGGTCAACCTTTACCCCCCGACCACGGGGGTCCGCTGCGTTTAGTTGTCCCCCATCTCTACGCTTGGAAAAGTTCTAAATGGATTAATGGCCTAGAATTTCTCGATCGAGAGCAATTGGGTTTCTGGGAACTTAATGGCTACCATCGACGAGGTGATCCCTGGTTGGAGGAACGTTATGGCGGTTTTTGACGATTTTTGTCTTAAAATCGGGTAATATCAGCAAAAGGAAGTTACCCCCCCCACAAAAGAGCATTTGTGTTTCCTTTTCTTGTACCCATGTAATTGAAGTTTTCTTAAGGTTTATAGGGATAGAAAGAGTCCCTTATAAAAATTCCCCCGAAGACTGGTTGTAGTCATTGATCACTGATAACTGAAATAATGGCTCTCTTAGGTTTGGTGGGTAAAATGTATTCTAAGATACAGTATTGGGGCAGTGAGTGTAATGAACCACTCCAGACACAAAGGACACAAAGACCGATCGCTACTATATAAGTTAAACTTATCACACAAAGAATAAGAGAGCCAAATAACCGACTAATGAAAAAGATGATATTGACTTTACTAGCTTGGCTTTTAGTTGCTAACATGAATAGCCAAGGAGTTTTAGCGGTGACGATCGATTTTCAATGGTCGGGAAATCAGGGTTATACAGCTAAAGGTTCTTTTAGTTATGATGAAAAAACGGCCCCGACTATCTTTTCGGAAAAAGGTTCGGGAAAAATGCGAGTCTTAGAAGATTTTCAGGTATCTTTTTATGATAACAGTGGTCAAGAGATCGCTAAATACGATAATGTCAGCGAGGGAATTTCCTCAGCTAATTATTTTCAGTTTAATTTTAATACCAAAACTGGTCAAGTTTTCGGCTCGATCGATCTTGGGGGTGAAGGGATGGGGGAAATCTATCTTCAAGGGGTGGTTAACGATAATTTGGCACTCTTGCGGGTGGAGTCGGTAGATCTGGTCATGGATGAGGATGATTCACCAGAAATTATCACTCAGTTTTGACTAAATTGATCGGGAAAATAGGGATTATCCTAGCCTAATTTTTCCGCTAATTCTAACCAGCGATCAGTTAAATTATCAATTTTTTGACTCAATTGAGCTAATTCTTCGGTCAGAGCGGTTATTTTGGTAAAATCTTCTAGGGGTTCTCCATAAAGTACCTGTTCAATTTCGGCTTTTTTTGCTTCTAAAATTGGTATTTGTTTTTCGATGTCTTCGTATTCTTTTTTCTCTTTAAAAGAGATTTTTTTATTGACGGGTGAGGGAGAAGCTTTAACAGTTTTTGGGGTGACTTTTTTTTCTTTTGGTTCCTCCTCCTCTTTTTTCTGATCGAGATAAAGGGAATAATTACCCGGATATTGACGGATATTACCCCCGGTTTCAAAGGAAAAAATAGTATCAACTACTCGATCGAGAAAATAGCGATCATGGGAAACAACAATCACACAACCGTTAAAGTCCTCTAAATATTCTTCTAAAATTGCTAAAGTCTGCACATCGAGATCATTGGTGGGTTCATCTAAGATTAAAACATTAGGCGCACTCATCAAAACTCGTAGTAAAAATAAGCGTCTTCTTTCCCCTCCAGAAAGTTTATAAATTGGTGCATACTGTTGATCGGGAGGAAAGAGAAATTTTTCTAACATCTGGGAAGCGGTGATGACGCTGCCGTCTAGGGTTTTGACTAATTCGGCCACACTTTTCAGATATTCGATTACTCTTTGATTTTCGTTGATATTGAGATCATCGGATTGTTGATCGAAGTAACCAATATGAATAGTGGAACCGATGTCAACTGTGCCTGAATCGGGGAGAGTTTTCCCGGTAATAATATCCATGAGAGTAGATTTTCCTACCCCGTTACTGCCAATAATACCGATGCGATCTTCGGGGGTAAAAATATAGGTAAAATCTTTAATTAAAGTGCGATCTCCGTAAGCTTTCGAGATTTTTTCTACTTCAATAACTTTTTTGCCGATGCGTCTTCCTGCGGTGGCAATATCGACTTTTCCCTCCACCTGTTTAAATTCCTTATTACCCATTGCCTGAATGCGATCAATCCGCGCTTTTTGTTTGGTACTGCGTGCTTTTGGTCCCCGGGATAACCATTCTAATTCCCGTCGTAAAACTCCCGCGTGTTTGCGTTGACTACTGGCGATCGATTCTTCCGCTAAGGCTTTTTTTTCTAGATAATAGGCATAATTACCGGAATAAGTAGATAAGTCTCCCCGATCGATTTCAATGATGCGATTAGTCACTCGATCGAGAAAATAGCGATCGTGAGTAATTAATAATAATCCTCCCCGAAAACGGGACAAATAACTCTGTAACCACTCCACGGAAAGTGCGTCTAAATGGTTTGTGGGTTCATCCATCAATAAACAGTCAGGATCGGCTAAAAGTGCGGTAGCGATGGCGATTCTTTTGCGATATCCCCCCGATAAATCTCCCACGCGAGCATTAAAATTATCGATACCCAGTTTACTTAAAATAACTTTAGCATTGGTTTCTAAATCCCAGGCGGCAAGTTTATCAATTTGTTGCGAAACCCTTGACAAACGTTCCATAATAGTATCCAGATTTTCTGGCTCATGGACAAGGCGATCGGACAATTCCTCGTATTCCTTAATTAAAGTCATGCTCTCGCCACTATCGGCGAAAACCTGCTCTAAAACCGTTTTATCATTGTCTAGATCGGGTTGCTGGGGTAAATAGACGATTTTCATCCCCGAATTGATTTGAATTTCGCCACCATCGATCGATTCTAATCCGGCGATCATTTTCAATAGGGTCGATTTTCCCGATCCATTCGTACCGATCAGGCCGACTTTATCGCGATCATCGAGGCTAAAACTGGCATCTTTGAGAATTTCCTTGATACCGAAGTCTTTTTTGAGCGATCGAACCGTCAGCAGTGTCATGATTTCTGGGAATAATCCTTCTTTTCTAGTGTAGTGTCTGGACTAATGCAAAGGATAGATTAAGCAGGTTCTGCTGAAAAAGTTTTTCCCGAGGAAAAAAAACCTGCCCCTAATGCCGACGATAACGAGAAAAGGGACAGATTGGCTCAATTGCATGAGATTATTTTCAAGGGCCAGACGGCATCAGGAATTACATCATGCCCATGCCGCCCATGCCGCCCATGCCACCCATGCCGCCCATGCCACCCATGCCGCCCATATCGGGGGCTGCGGCTTCTTTAACGGGTTTTTCGACCACGAGGGCTTCGGTCGTTAGAACCATACCGGCGATAGAAGCGGCGTTTTGAACGGCTGACCGTACCACTTTAGCCGGATCGATAATTCCGGCGGCGATTAAGTCTTCGTACTTGCCGGTGAGGACATTGTAACCGACGCTAAAAGCGGTTTCGCGCACACCTTCCACGATCACATCCCCTTCCACACCGGCGTTATTAGCTAACTGACGCAGGGGTGCTTCTAGGGCTTTGGCGACGATATCGGCGGCGACTTTTTCCTCATCGTTAGTCAAAGAAGCTTTGAAAGCCTTCACCTTAGAAGCCAGATGAATCAAGGTTGTACCACCGCCCGGGACGATACCTTCTTCCACGGCGGCTTTGGTGGCATTGAGGGCATCTTCGATGCGGAGTTTGCGATCCTTGAGTTCGGTTTCTGTGGCCGCCCCGACCTTAATCACGGCCACACCGCCGGCTAATTTAGCGATGCGTTCCTGTAATTTTTCCTTATCGAATTCGGAATCGGTTTCTTCTAACTGTTTTTTCAGTTGGGCGAGACGTTTCTGCACATCGGCCTTATTGCGGCTGTCCCCGGAGGCGACAATAATTGTATTGTCTTTTTCTAGGGTGATTTTTGCCGCTTGCCCTAGCAGATCGAGGCTAACGGTGTCAAGACTTAAGCCCACTTCTTCGGAAATCAGACGACCGCCGGTGAGGATGGCGATATCTTGTAAAACCGCCTTGCGACGTTCCCCAAAACTGGGGGCCTTGATGGCGACGACATTTAAGACTCCCCGGGCCTTGTTGACCACTAGAGTGGCTAAGGCTTCGCCGTCCACATCTTCGGCGATAATTAATAGGGGACGACCTTGACGGGCAACGGCTTCGAGGACGGGGACTAATTCAGCGATCGCACTGATTTTTTTATCCGTAATCAGGATCAGGGGGTTGTCGTACTCGACGATCTGTCTTTCTTGATCGGTGATGAAATAGGGAGAGATATAACCGCGATCGATCTGCATCCCTTCCACTACTTCTAATTCGGTGGTTAAGGATTTCGATTCTTCCACGGTGATTACGCCATCGGTGGTGACTTTTTCCATGGCGGTGGCGATCATTTGTCCCACTTCTTCGTCGTTGCCGGAAGAAACGGTGGCCACTTGAGCGATCGCATCTCCAGCGATCGGTTTAGCGACGGCGGCGATTTCTTCCACCAGATAGGCGATGGTTTTGTCTAGTCCGCGTCTTAAGGCGACGGGATTGGCCCCGGCGGTAACGTTTTTCAGACCTTCTTTAATTAAAGCCTGGGCGATGATGGTGGCGGTAGTGGTGCCATCTCCCGCTAAATCTTTGGTTTTTGCCGCTACTTCCTGAATTAATCTCGCCCCGGTGTTTTCGAGGGGATCGGACAATTCGATTTCTTTGGCGACGGTGATGCCGTCATTAACGATCTGGGGGGCGCCGTATTTCTTTTCTAACAAGACATTGCGTCCTTTCGGACCGAGGGTGATTTTTACCGCATCGGCCAAGGCGTTGACACCTCTTTCTAGGGCGCGACGGGATTCATCTTTAAAGGCAATGATTTTGGACATGGTATCGCTGTTGTAATAGGACTCCTTATAGTTAATTTAGCACTCTTAGGGCTTGAGTGCTAATCCCAGTGTGCGGTTATTGAGGGGATCAGGGTGTTATGTCCCTACGGCAGACTGAATTGAGTTAAAAAAATAAAAATTTATCAAGATTTATGAATAATTGCAGAAAATCAATGATAACTATCGTAGCATCGGGGAGATAATCGAATTTTAGCCCATTTTCGCCTTTTTTTTAGGAGAAGACAATCATGATTAATCTAAATCCTGCTATCGAACAAAAAATTAATCAATTTATTCTGGAAACCCAAAATAAATTTGGTCAGGATAAATCAGCTACCCTTGCTAGTTACCAAACAGAAGCCAAAACAATCACTCAAGAGACTAATAATTTAAGAGATGAACTTATTCAAAAACTAGGTGAATTAACTTTTTCAGACCCTTTACCTAGCAGAGAAGAATTAGAAAAACAAATAATAGCTCATATAGATCAGCTTGTGGAGACAATCAACCTTTTATCTACGGGTAAAATTTCAGAAACTCCTCTTGATACTTTAAGCCAAGAAACTGATAGTTTAGTTACAACAATTACGACTCTATTCGATGCTAATGCTAACGATGCAAACTTGCCAGAACTTGAGCAAAAACTAACTGCTTGGCAAACAAAAATTAAAGATACTTTGGTTAAATTTTCCACGACTGTGGAATTACAACAGAAAAATGAGTCTTTGATTGCTGAACTGAAGGATAACTTAGACAAATATAGTTCAATTCCTGAAGTAGATGAACCCTTTGAAAAGTTAGTCAAGGAATTTAAAGATAATTTTGCACAACTACAAGAAGCAAGTGTTTTATTTCAAACTTTAGACGATTTAATCAATGAAATTAAAGCTAGAGATGAGGTGATTAAACTAAATCAAAGAATTGATACTTTGCTGGGAAAAACTAAAGAACAAGTAGCGGGATTCCCTCCAGAATTAGACCGGGAAGTACAGGGAGAATTAGCCAAATTAATTATAATACTAGGGATAGCGCAGGTGGAACTCATCAACAGTTCCAAAGCTTGGGATATCATGCAAGTAAAGTCGGTGGTAGATGCTGGAGAAATTGCGATTAAATCTTTAACAGGTCAACCTAATATTATTTTGGCACAAAAATTACGCTATGCTGCCGAAACAGGATTAAGAAAAACCCAGATGGGTTTTTGGAATGGTCTAGCCGACTTCAGAGATAATCTTTTCCATTCTATCAAAATACCTACAAAAGTTTTAATTGGATTAGTGTTAGCTCTCCCTTTGAATTGGGGTATTATGAACTCCCCTCCAGTGAAGGATTTGCTTATGCCCTTACCTCCAATCTCAAATTCTAGTAACCAAAATACTGAGGACAAAGATGGAAATTTTAGACTCTTGATATTGATATTGATGACAGGGACTTTAGGGGGAGCAGTTAGTCTTCTAACTCGTTTGCAAGACTTTGATAATCCCAAAAATCAAAAATATGACGATGACTTTTTGCCATTGTCAATTGGTTTAACCAAACCCATTTTAGGGGGAAGTTTCGCTTTCTTTATTCTGCTAATTCTTAACTCTAGCATTTCTCCCTTACAAATTCGGACTGACAATGGAAATAAGGGGAATGACACCTATTTATATGGACTTTTGACAATGGCTTTTGTGGCTGGATTTAGCGAACGTCTTATTCCCGATTTAATTAATCAAGTAGAGAAAAAAGTAACTGTAGAGGCTAGTTCCACTGGACAGGGACTACCTCCAACGATTTTGATCGCTCCGTCTAGCGCAGCTTTAGCATTAAATGGAATCCAGGAATTTAGCATTAATCCCGTTGGTAACTACACCATCACAATCTCACCGCCAGAAAGCGGTAAAATTGATAAAAATACCACTGATGCCAAATTTACCTACACTGCACCCCCACAAGGAAATGCTGGGGATAAAATTACTATTACTGCCACTTCTGATTCTGGACAAACTGCCAAGGCTACGGTCACTTTAACTGCATAAAAAAAGACCAAGAGAGCCTTCTAGTTTGACAAAAAAAGTATAACTCCCATTTACCCCGATTTCGGGTTAATCGGAATGGCCAATGCTTGAACTTGAATTTTTTTTAACTCGGAAACTAATCGAATCGCCTGCTGTTCGTAGAGGGGGGCGCCGAGAGTCGCTGGCAAATTTTCCATGAGATCGCTGGCGGTTTTCAGGGGACAATTAGAAAAACGACTGATCACGGTGGGTGCTTCCGCGGCAATATTGCGGTTAAAGGCTTTTTCCACCCGCACGCGCCAAGTTTTGGGAGTGCGACGACCCTGTTCCACCCGTCGCAGTCCGTTGATGGTGGCCAGCACCACAATGCGATCGCCGATGCGTAAATTGAGATAATCTTCGGGCATTAATTTCGGGGCTTGCCGTTCTCGTTGGTGTAGGATCGGCACGACTCGATAACCGTAGGCAATATCCCCGATCGAGCTACCATTGAGAGTATCCCCGGCTTCGATCTCGTATTCTGTCACCAGAATCGTTTTTTGCGCCCAACGGAACAGATAGATAATATTTTCTCCGAAAGCCGCTCCCGTAAAGGCTTCTGCCGCTACGGTGTTGGTTCCTAAAATGTGAGATCGGGGCAGAATTTGACTTAATTGTTGACTAAGGTTGTCGTCGGTGGTGCGGATGACTAAGTAGCTTTGGGGGTTGAGTTTGCGGGTGGTTAGGGCCACTTCTAAATTGAGGATTTCGTCATCGGTAACGATCGCTATACTTTTAGCCCTATCTAAATTGACATTTTTTAAAGATTCTTCGATATTTCCCGTCATCAGGGGCATTTTTGGCAGGATAGTCGCATCAAAATCCCTATTTAAGCTGACCCCAACGATTGCCTGTTGCATTTCTAGTAATAAATTAGCCACTTCTTTGCCGACTCGACCTAAGCCCACAATAACGATATGATTCTGTTGGGGAACTGGGGGACGGTTAGGGATAAATTGAAATCTTGATGATAATAAAGTTTCTGTCAAAATGGCATAGAGAACCCCGATAAAAGCGGTTCCAGCTAAGGTTAAAAAGAGACTAAATAGCTGCATCCACCAGGGAACCGCATTTAAATCTTCGGGGTTAGAGCCACCGAAAACATCGCCGTAACCACCTAATAAAAGGATCGCTGTTCCTGAAAGAGAGGAAATAAAGGAAGCTCTCGGGGCATAGAGATGGAAAAGAAAAGTCCCGATAATTACTAGGAGGATAATGATAAATACTGACAGGAAAGCCACCCGATGAATTTGCTGCTGAAAACTCAATTGCCAGAATTGTTGGATTTCTTTGAGGAATTTCTGCCAAAAATCCCGCAACTTCTGGGGAGAATTTAACGGTTTCTGGCGGACAGCATCGATGTTTTGATAGGTAGTTTCGATGGTGGTAATGGTATCACCAGCCCCGATAGTGGTGGTGGGAGACCATTGATAAAATCCGGCCCTTAAAGGTTCATCGGGGGCTGTGTGTGCTAACAGACGACGGGTGGGAGTATTTAAATCACCTAAAAAGCGATCGAGTAAACCATCTTCGGGGCTAATTTGTCTCTGGATAATCCGCAATTTCTGACCGTCGAGATGCAAAAAACCGAGGGTTTCTGTGCCTAATGTGGCTAAAGCAAAGGCATTGGCGGGTAGTTGGGTGGGTTCATAGGCGATAAAATTGCCTAAACGTTCCTTGAGTAGCTGATTGAGATTATCTTTAGAAGAACGCACCACTAAGCGGGTAAGGGGATTTAATTGCCGAATAATTAGGGCAGTAGTGGCATTAATTCGCTCATCACTGGTGACAATTAAAGCAGCCCGACAGCGATCGATTCCCGCTCTTGCTAAAATGTTTTTTTGACGACAATCACCGATAATTATTTCCTCTAATAAATCGGGAAAATCATTAATTTCCCAACTGGGAGGCTGTATTAGTTCGATACCGACGACGCTAACCCCAAACTCTTTTAAAGACTTGACGCAGTGTTGTCCGAGACTACCCAATCCACAAACTAAAAAGCGATCGGCTAACTTGACATTCCCATCGACAAAGCTGAGAGATTCTTGGTTCATAGATTCTGCTTGTCTTAAAAAATAGAAGGATTTTTCAAACTTCTGATCCCCCCTGCCCCCCTTGATAAGGGGGGTGCTGATCTCCCCTTAATCTACCCTTAATTTTTTTTTAACTAAGGGGGGTATTAGACAATTTTAAACAACTACCTAATTATAACATACCAGCATTTTTATTGCGTACCCGTTGATACATTTCTTCCATTACTTCGATAAAGGAGGTATCCTTATCCCAAAATGCAGGATAATCACCAGCTTTTTTAATAACAATTGCGGGAATAGTTGCGGATTTAACTAACTGAGGATTTTCTGGTAAACGGTGATGAGAGTGCCAAAATTCTTTGAGATCAATTGTTTCTGCTGCTGGTATGGTTTCGGGTTTAGTGTGATAGGAGATAACGGGGTTAAGAGGAATTTTTTCCTCTTGGATGGAGGAGGAAAGCAGCTTACCGAGGGGAGTTTTTGCTAATTCTTGCAGTAATTTTTGACGAGAGATACCCCGTAATTCAAATAAGAGGAAAGGATCCTGATCTAATTGGGAAGCAACGAGGTAATAAACTCCAGCAATATGTTTACAGGGATTTTCCCAATCGGGACAGGAACAATTGGTGATAAAATCCTTTTGACTGTGGGGTAATAAGTGCAGATTCAGATCGCTAAATGCTTCATCAATATTATCGGGAACTTCTTTCAGCAGCAGTTTAGAGATCATACTCGCTCTTGAACCAAGATTGTATAAAGCTTGTGACCACTCTGCTTTAGTAATTGGTTTAATCTCGATACTCACCTTATACAAAGGTTCTTTGTAAACCCCAAAGTAGGGATTAATGGAACCTCGCACCTGAGCAGTAATTAAATTACCGTCAATTTCGTAATTCTTGACTTTATCATTTTTAGCGTAGGAACGTCCTCGACTCAAACGCGCTGAGTCGGTAAATTCCTCTAATGCTTCTATAAAGCGTTGTCCCCACCAAGTTTTACTAAATTTATTCATAGGTTTACCTCGATTAAATAATAGTCTGTTTATTCAATGCGATTAACTGACGAAAACTTTCGTTATCTAATTCCGTTAACCAGGATTCATCATTACTAACAATAGCATTAGCTACCTTTTTCTTTTCCTCGATCATTTCATCAATTCTTTCCTCTAAGGTTCCCAAAGTGACAAATTTATGCACGAAAACATTTTTTTGTTGACCAATTCTAAAAGCGCGATCGGTTGCTTGATTTTCCACCGCAGGATTCCACCAACGATCAAAATGAAAAACATGATTTGCTTTGGTTAAAGTAATCCCCACTCCCCCAGCTTTTAGGGATAAAATAAATACGGAAGGTTCTGTTTCGGGATGTTGAAATTCTTCGATCATTTGTTCTCGTTTTGGTTGAGAAGTCCCC
Source organism: Microcystis sp. Msp_OC_L_20101000_S702 (assembly GCF_007095705.1). NCBI lineage: Bacteria > Bacillati > Cyanobacteriota > Cyanophyceae > Chroococcales > Microcystaceae > Microcystis > Microcystis sp. Msp_OC_L_20101000_S702. The sequence goes on along the minus strand of NZ_SFBO01000048.1, from coordinate 86,048 downwards.
CCGTGAAGATAATAAGTATTATAGCGAAAAGTTTGTTTGAGGTACTTTTGTAAGGAGTCACCGATTTCAGTAAATTGAGTGAAAATTAGCAGACTATCTCCCTCTAAAATTACTTCTTCTAGCATTTCTCCCAAACGCTCTAACTTATGCGATCGCTCAGGAGTAAAAGCACTGTTATCCTGTAAAAATTGACGGGGATGATTACAAATTTGTTTCAAGCGCATCAGGGTAGATAAAATTAATCCCTTGCGTTTTATTCCCTCCGCTTCTTCTAATTGTTTTTCCACTTCTTTGATAACAACTTCGTAGAGAGAAGCTTGTTCTTTAGTTAAATTACAATACTGTTTGTTTTCCACTTTGTCAGGCAAATCTTTAATTATCTGCTTATCGGTTTTTACCCGACGCAGAATAAAAGGTTCCACTAATTTTTTGAGAACCGTGGACTGGAGACGATCATTTTGTTTTTGGATTGGCACTTCAAAAGCTTTACGAAATTGAGTTTCTTTACCTAAATAACCAGGGTTAAGGAAGTTAAAAATTGACCATAAATCAAGCAGTCTATTTTCTACTGGAGTTCCCGTTAATGCGAGACGATGTTGTGCAGATAAACTCAAGATTGCTTTAGTTTGTGCCGCTTTAGGATTTTTGATATTTTGTGCTTCATCAATTACTAAACGTTGCCAGGATTGCGAGTTAAATAATTTCAAATCCTTGCGAACTAAGGTAAAAGAAGTAATGACGATATCCTTTTGACTAGCTACTGTCTGAAATTCGTTCTCATCTTGATAGCGCTTACTACCATGGTGAATTAAAACCTGAAGATGGGGGGCAAATTTTTCAATTTCTTTTGCCCAATTTCCGACCACGGAAGTGGGTGCAACTAGCAGAGTTGGTAAAACATTATTATCTCCCTCTCTTTCCCCAATCAATCTAGCAATTACTTGTAGGGTTTTTCCCAGTCCCATATCGTCAGCAAGACAACCATTTAACCCCAATTGTTCTAGGTATTGAATCCAGGCAACTCCGCGCTTTTGGTACTCCCGCAGCGTTCCTTGTAATTGGGGAGGATTTTTGATCGGTTCTAGTTGACTAGGATTTTGTAATTTCTCTAGCATAGAACCTAAAAAATCATCGGTTTCAACAATAATCTCCTCTGGATATTCGGCAGCTTTTTTCATTAATTCAATCAGATTCATCTCAGGATTTTCCTGCTGATATTTCTGCCAAAAATCTAGCATTTGCTGCATTTTATTTTGTTCTAATTCTACCCATTGACCTCGAAATTTAACTAAGGGTGTTTTGGTGTTAATTAATTGTTGCCATTCCTCTTGACTAATGGTTTCTTCACCGATGGCTAATTCATATTGATATTCAATGATGTTTTCGAGGCTAAAAATCCCTTTACTAACGGGGGTAGATTTGCCTGATTTAGAAGTGGTTTTTAGCCGAACTTTAGCGCGTTGACGGCCTTCGGGAGTCCACCAAGCGGGAATAATTACCTTATATCCCGCATCTTCTAAAATCCAAGCAGTTTCTTTTAAGAAAGTAAAAGCTTCTGTAAGGTTGAGATAAAATCCCGTCGGTTTATCCGTTTCTAATCCTTGCCAAATGGGGGGATAAATACGGGCAGCATAACCCAAACTTAGTAAAATATTTTTGTCTAAATCTTGACCAAAATGCGCTCGTATGCTTGTTCTAGTTTCGGGTACTGCATACCAATATTCGTCTAATTCTAATCGCAGGGAGGGGTCTTGTTTAGAGATGAGGATAAAAGTAATTTGCCACTGTTCAATATTATTTTCTGGGGCCTCGGTTAGTTTAAAACCCAGGGTAAAATTAGATATATTTTGGTCTCCTAGTAATTGCTGTCTCCAAGTTTGCCACTGTTGATATTTTTCTAAAGCGGCAGCGGTTTGCAGAAATCCGGCAGTTTTAGTCACAGAGAAGCAATCACCTATAATTGTCTCGCTAATTTTTTTCTCAAAACTGGCAGGAATTGCCGTGTTAGTGACAATTTCATTGAGGAGACATTCCGAGAAGTGCCGGAGTAGGGTGTTGGGGTCGTATAATTGTGGTGAAGCATGGGGATTTTCAGCACCAGCAAGACAAATGCGGGGAAGATATTCGAGATAGCGATCAAGATTGGGTTCGTAGGTTGCTGATATAATTTCCCAAAGAGGATAGATAGCAAAGTTAGCGTTTTTCTGGTTATTTGTGGCTAATTCTCGATATTTAAAGGCAGGAATATAGTTATCTTTGAGAATTATTTCTTTAAAAGCTTGACTGTAGTGATACCAAAAAAGTAAATCTGCACCTAACTGAATCTCTGAGGAGTTGTAAAGACAGATAAAGTGCAGATCATTGAGCAGTTTAAGTACAGGATTAAGGGGATAACAATCAATTTGCCAAGATTGCCATTGGCTATTTTCTGGAGGTTCTTTTTCTAGATAACGCAGTAATTCTAAGGAGGGTACAGGTTGATTATCCTGGCTAGGTAAAAGAAAGTAGCGGGGGACAATTTGCCGACTAAGAGGATTATAATTCGATTGAACTATTCCTAATTCTCCAGTGAGAAAGCTAGTTAATTCTTCTTTGCTTAACTGAAAAGGATGATAATTATTAGCAGTGCTGCGACTCTTTTTCGGGGTGCTAGTTTCTCCCCAAAGATAAAAGCTACCCTTCTGAATAAATTCGTCCGTTGATTGAGGAATCCAAGTACCGTGAAGAATTTTCATGGTTTTTAATTAGTACAAAAGAACTTAAATGAGAGCAAGACTTAGCCTCTAGAAAAATTGTAGCGATTATGGGAGGATTCTCCACACTTTTTTGTCCCTTTGCGAACCCAGAAGTCCTCTGGATAAGAGAAAAAGGTTAATAGAGCTTCTAGGATAAAAAACCATTGAGAAGACGTGATCAACGGTTTTTTTGAGCTTAAAGCTTATCCCTATATGGGTTTAAAGCTATTTTTGTTCTAGGTTTTGTTGAGGTTCCACTAAGAAGGATGGCTAATTATAGCAATTCTCCAAAATCCGGCTACAAGAGTTCGATCCCCCTACCTTCGGCATCTCCCTTAAAAATGGGAACTTAAATTCGATAATTCGATCTGTAGTTTTTATGGGTGAGAATTGGTATTAATTAACTTTTACCCAAATACTGCGGAAATATTTTTTGGGATTATTTTTATCGATAATATCTTTACAGGGAGTATTACCAACTCGCTCGATTGTACCATCATCGCTTAAAATCTGAAAGCGATCTGGGAAATGGGGATAAAACAACAAAGCTTCTGGACGAAAACCGTCAGGGAATTGCAGTGATTCTATCTTTTCTGGTGCATCTTCTTTTTTTCCTGACCAAGTATAGAAAACAAATTGATCGCCTCCATGAAATTCTCCGGCAATAATTAAATATACTTCTAAAGCTGGCCAAAATTCAAGGCTACGAATTCCTAATCCTCCCAAATCTAGCAGGATAGGATCACCAAATTCAGCTTTAGCCGTGGTTGAATTAGTAACTAAACTCTTGGGATTTTTTAGGGGTAATAAAAGAGCTTTACCGTTGGGGACAGGATTACGAAAACCGATTAAGATATTTCCGTCTGGAGTTGCCGTTAAACCTTCAATATTTAATCCTCCTTCAGCTTTAGGAGCTTTGGTTTCTGCTGTTTTGAAATCAAATATTTTAGCCAATTGAGAGTCTTCGATAATATCGCGCAATACTAACTGAGTATAAGACTCACCCACTTGAACTATACTAGAGCCGTCATCGGTAATTTTACTAGCAAAAAATTGATGACGAGGGAGTTTTCGTTCAGCATTTTTATTGCGGCCATGAGAAGTAATCCAATAGATTATGTCATTTAGCACAGTTACCCCTTCTAAGTCGATTTCTCTATTTTTAGGATTGTTTTTTAGCCAACCATTAATGTCAATGGTTTCCAGCGCTTTTCCCGACTCTTGAGAGGAATAAATCCAGAGAATATTACCTAATTCTACATCTGCCTCATCATTACCAATAACAAATTTATTTTCTCCTAAAGCAGTGGCTGCAGAAGCATCACAAATTCCCTGATGTTTGATTTCTTGGATAATAGAAAAGTTGAGAGGTTGCATGATTGTATTCTCCTTGTTAACCAGAAAAGTGAGGATTAAGAAAATTATAGGCAATAAAAGATAAAAGGACAAAAAATGACTAGAAATAATTTGAGAAAGGATTGGTTTGAAGATTGATTAAAAATCGTTAAACTGACAGCCATAATTATTTATTTCTGAGTATTAGGTAATATGGGTTTGCCAGTATTACGCACATTGATAAACTTCCCTAAAATATCAAACCAAAAAGGTGCGCCCATCGCCACGGCTACTCCTGTCATTAGCCAGCCAAAGATAGCTTGTAACAAGCCATTTTGTTCTTTTATTTGTTCACCATTAAACCATCCTTTTTCATTCCAACCAAGCGGCAAAGGTTGATTAATTTTTTCTAAGTCCTTGACACTGGCTTGTAATTTTTTTATACACTCAGCGACTTTGTTAGGATCATCTTTAGCGTCTTTAAAACAAGATTCATTAGTTTGAAAAACTTCTGTCGCTACCTGATTAATTCCCTGTCTTAAATTGGAATTTTTGAATAGTTGCTCAATGACATAAAAACTATCAATATTGAGCAAGGCAGCCGCTAAAAAACCAAAAGCGAAAGATACCCCCTTGGCATTTCTTTTATATACCCCCGATGTTCGCTCCATAATTTGAGTAAAAGTGTTGGCTATTTCATCAACAAAATTCTCCAGAGTTGGATTGTCATGTTTGAGTTTGGTACTGTAACCTATTTCTATCAATCTGTCAATCGCTAATTTGTCTATTTTAGAGAAATCGGAAATACTAGCTAACTTCTTAAAAATTCCTGTTTTTTCTTCAACAAGATTTTTTCCTAAGAAATCCGCTTTTAATAATTTTTCATTATCTGAAAGTTGACTATTAACTAGACTAATTAGAGACTCTGCCAAAACTTTTGGTTCAACATAGGAAGGACCAACTGACTTCCCAAAATTAGTGTATTGCTTGAAACTTGATAATAACGATCCATTATTGTACAAAGATTCCACCGTATTTTTCCCCAAGAATATTTCCAGAGCTTTTTTTAAATTTCTAGCCCGAAATTCTAATAAGGCGGCCAATTGTTCCTGTAATTCGGAGATAATAAGGCTGGAAGCTAAGTAGATAAAAATTAGAGCAACAATAATTTCGAGAAGGGTTCCTAGGTTCATTTTTAAGACCTCACTATTGATTTTACAAGTTTTTGTTTTTAGTTATGACCAAAGCAAATTAAGCCAATTCTTCGGTTAAAATGCGGCGGACAATTTCGGTGACAGCGGCGGCTAAATTGGTATCTCTTTCCCTGTCGGAACCGTTGGGAGTACGAAGAGCTAAGGAGAAAGTTCTCAGTTTAGCTGGTTGCACACGATTATCAACAAATTTGACGAAAGCTACATAAGCAAAGGAACTAGGACCGAAGCCAACTTTAGAAATTACCACAGGTTGACTAATCAAATTTATCACACCTAAAGTTTCTAAAGCAACATCAATATATCGTGATGCATCGGTTCCCATAGCACGAACAACGGTTTCTAAACTATTCCATTGACTGCCGATAAAACGAGTATTAGTAGTTAAATGTAGATGCCATCCTAACATCGTAATTAAACGCACTAAATCATAAGTCGATACATCATTTGTTCCCGTGGTATTATCTACTGGTGATCTTAAGACGGTAGCACTGCTACTTAAATCTTTGATAATTGGATCTTTAATCAGAGAAGGATTAAAATATCCCCCAGTAAATTTACAACTGGTATTTCCCGTTTGAGCTTTTAGCCAAGCTTCCAAATCCGCTCGTTTAGTAAAGCGTTTAAACAAGGCTCCAATTTGATTCGAGCGTCCCAGAGAACCATCAGCATCTTTTCTATAGGAAACCATATCAACCACCAGATCAAAAATTTTAGGTTTGGGAGAATTAGCTGGTTCAATCACACAATTATCAACATCAACTGTAGGGAATTTCTTATTAATTTGTTCAATTGTGTTAAGAACTCCAATGAATTTAGTGGCACTGAGTAATTGTTCTGGATTAAAGGCATCTTTCCCTAACCAATGGGTTTTGATTGGACTGCTGCCATCGCCAAAACTTCCCACACATACACAGGCATGAGAGATGTTACTGGCCAGAAAATTTAAGCCATTTGTGTCAATATTGGGTAAGTTTCCCCGTTGGGGATAATCGCTAAAAGTAATAGTTTTCCCTGATCCTACGAGAGTAAAATTAGTTCCGTAGGAAACTAAATTAGTCCCGTCTGGTTTCTGTTTTAAGTGTTCAGGATAGTCGTCCACTTCCATGGCAAAAGGCGAATTCCGCAGTGTTCTAGCGACGAATGACTGAGTTACCCCAATATTAACCGGTGCGATTGAATTATCTTGGATGGTGGTTAATTTGTTAAGTATAAATTTAGTATCTTTGGCTTGATCTAAGATAAAAGGTAGCTGTTTTGTGTCAAGTAAATTAGTAGCAATATTGGGATTAATTGCCACTGTGTCAGAAGGAAGTCCAGATAAATCCAAGGCTTGACAAAATTCTTTGAGTCCTCGCCAAGTAAAAGTATCTCCAGTGCCTAAATCACCATCAATCCATTGTCCACCGGGGTATAACCCTAAGTTAGCTAGTTTAGTTTGAATTTCTCTTACTAACCCTTGATCCGCTTTTAGTTGGGAACGAGTCAGAGTTTTGTTATCGTTAACAATGTCTTGTAAAGTTGCCATAGTTTTGTCCTTGAAAGAGATTAGGAAAGGATAGGAAAAGTATTAAAGCAAATTCTTAATGACAACAAACCAAGGTCGAGTAGTGTCCTTTACTTTACCATTGGTATCAAGTTTTAGGGTCTTTTGGGTAACTGAATCGCTGACATTTCCTCCAATAATATCAATTTCATTCGTTCTTTTTGCTACTACCAAATCACAATGAGAAATATAATTGTCAGTGGTATCATAAGTAACTCCTGATTGACGAGGAGCGCAAACTAAATCACCAATTTCTGGAGTTACTTCATCAATTTTAAAAGCCACAAAAGGAGCATTAATGACTTGATCTTTGCGTTTTTTAACACTATCTCGAATATAAACTGAATGACTCGCATCTCGCTTAAATTTATCGGCCGCACCTGCTTTTGTCATGATCCAAGAAATAAATGCTGCTGACCAAGGTACGTTACCCACATCAAAACGAGTGTCAATATCGTTACGATTTAGAGCTTCTTTCCAATAGGTAACAATGCGTTGCCAAAACCCATCTTCTCGTTCTTTTCTTGTCCCTTTTTTAAAAAATTCCCATTCTTGAGTAGCAATATTAACTAAGTTTTGCTTAAAATTTTGATCGACAAAAATTTCGACATGAGAAATAAAAGCAAACCAAGTAGTCATACCATCACGAGGCGTTTCTAATTGAATTTCCCAGTGATTATTAGGAGCGGATCGATATTGTTTGATGGCTAGGGTATCCCCTTTTGCTAAGGGAAATTTTTGGGAATCTGTTAAGGTACTGCTATCTTGAGGTAAAGCCTTGATGACGGTATTCACTAAAGCTTTTAGGGTTTTGTCAGCCATGATATAAAGTCTCCTTGAGAAAATAAAGAACGATTGAACGATTAGGATTTGTGCAGTGTATTTAAAGCACTTTTAATCCGGGTATCAGTAATCACAAAGGCAGTGAAGGTTTTGCTAGGATCACTCTTAACATGGGAGAAGGGATTTTTATTAGTAATTCCCAAAAAAGTATCAATCTTATTTCCTTTAATTGCACTCCCCACATCCGCCGCAAAGAAATAACCATCATGCTTCACTTTTTTTCCCGAAGGCAAAATGACTTCTTTTCCTCTTGCATCAGGAATATAAATAACTGTTCCTAAAGGGATCACGGTTTTATCAACGGCAATGGTACGATAAGGAACTAAGATAAAGCCTCCTGAACCATCTCCAAAAAATCCTTTAGCTGGGGCAAATAAAGAGCGATTCATGGCTCGGATAATGGCCTCTTTTAAGCTCGGAAAAAAGGGTTTACAATTGGTTTGAGCGGTTGTTCCGGTTGTGGCAAAGTTAAAGGTTTTAAGGGTATTGCTATCCGTTTTAACTTGTACAGTGCCTTCTAAAGCGGCAGTACACCAGTCTTTTTTAGACAGTTTAACGCCTAAAGAAGTACCACTGGAATTTTTTAAGGCAATGGCATCGGTCGCACTACTCGATTGAGCTTGATGAACAAAGTAGAAAGTAGAAAATAGGGTCAATTTTTTATCTTTAACGCCTTCTGTCGGTTCAGGAAAATCAAAGATAATTTGAGATTCAGTTAGGGCAATTAGAACAGGAACAAATTTATCCTTTTGAGAAGGGGAAGTATAGCTAACTTGTGCAAATGCAGGAGAGACAAAGCTGCTCATAATAACTAGATAAATCCCTGCGATAATTAATAGTAAGTGTTGCAAATATTTGTTCATAATTAGTTCCTAAGAACGAATTTCAGTTAAAATGTCATTAAGTTGTTTTGACCACTGGTCTAGGTTAAAATTCTGAGGGTCATCATGTCCACCCGGTACGATTTGATCAAGAACAACATGAAAAGCAGGAATTAACCATTTTCCGCGCCGTACACTGGCCGCAATATAAACAACTGCTAGGCGATCTAATTGAGCTTTGGTAAAGCCAGGATCGGGCGATTTAGCATCATTTTTTCTGGGTGGAGAACATTGAGATTGACCAGGGTTTGGTTGACATCTTCTAGGTTGAACTAATTCAACTGCTAAGAATAAACCCTTACATTTATTCACCCCACAAAATTGATCCGATTCTCGTTTTGTAGAACGCCAAGGGATATTAAAATCCTTACGAGTGATGGATTCTCCTACTCGATTAATAATAATATGCGCGGGAGAATTGTCGCCACTACCATATTGATTGAAGTTGTTAAACCTCCAACTAGCTTCATTAATATTATTGGGAAGGGGATCATTTCCCAAATTAGGAGTGCTGGTATCATGAATAATAAAATAACGAGCCAATTCTGCACTGGGATTATTATTATTAGTTCGTGAAACTGGTTTATCTAATGAACCACCAATGTCTGCTTCGTTAATTCCTTGAGCTTGTAGATATCGTCTTAATTGCTCTTTACTGATATCGATGGTGGGTCTAGTTAAGAGTTGATCAAACGGAGCAGGTAAACTGGTTAAAGTTAGTCCTACATTCCCAAAAATTTTGGGTTGACGCAATAAACATTTAGCCTGATCGATAGAAGAAATCTGAGAAGTCGGTACTATTTGACAAACGGTTTGAGCTTGGATTTTTGCTTGAAAAAATAAGATTATTACTAAAGTAAATCCAAAGATCATGAATCGCTGAAAAAGCTTGAATAACACAGCTTTACCACTCCTTGAAATCTTGAAATAAATAGAAAGACAAATTTCTTCTAACTAGATAACTGGACATGACTGACTAAAATTGATGCTTGAGGGCTGCAAACTGAATTGATGATCAGAACCCCAAGAAAGCCAAGGAAATCAAGCTAGATAAAATTGTTGATAGCCGACGCTAACAGGTGTAGTGGTTCCTTTCAAAACAAAGACTGCATCGTTAAAGAATTTAATAAAGCGATCGCAGTGTGCGGAAGTACCAATGGGAAATTGACGCATTCGCCAACGATTATTGGAATTTTTGTTTTCAAATAGAGAACCAGCATTATAAGCACAGGCAACTTTGGGGGGATCTAACAAAGTTTTCAAGCGTTGATCGGCAATAAATGACGTTCCTGCTTTAATAGAAATACTGGCATTTTTTAAGTCATCTCGATCGATGGTTGAATTATGTAATGTACCTCTGGCCGTAGAAATTAATGTTTGCATTAAGCCAACACTGATCAAATGAGGGGTGATAGAATCAGATACATAACCCGGTTCTTTGCGGATAGCGTCTGCTTTTCCGTTCGATTCTGTGGCAATGGTGGCAATAATAATTACTGCTGGCACATTAAAATGTTTTGACCATTGATTAATTTCATCAGAAAAATTATTCCAAATTTTAGTAGCAGTCGCCGGTTGACCACTGGTTCGCTCAATGCCGCTACCTTCAATTTCCACTCCATCTTCTGCCAATCGCCAGCGTACACTATTAGGAAAAGCCCGATGAAAATCTTTTAGGGGATTATTGTCATTGTCATCGGCAAGCTCGGGAATTTCTAAAACTTGTCCCACGGAAATTTGATTAGGATTGGCAATATCATTGGCTTCTTGAATTACCACAAATTTTGAAGCATCACCATAAAATTTTAAAGCAATTCCTCTGAGGGTATCTCCCGATTTAATCGTGTAGGTTTGCATAAAATCATCTCCTGATGTTATCGATCTTTACTCAATTGTTACTGTCCGAGTTGTACCATCCCAAGTTACAGAAAGATTTAGTGCTTGTGCCAAATCTACTATTTTCACAAAGCCGAATTGTTCAATTTTCTTGATGATTTCTTGTTGGCTAGTTCCATCGGGAATATCCATCGGTTTATTGCTGTGTTCAATCAGCAAAAATCCTAAGGATTTTGCTTCTTCTCCATCAGCAAATTTTAATTCCATCACTTCTTGATCATTGGCAGTAATAATTTGCCAATTAAAAGTATCTAGCAAAGGACGAATCTTGACGATACTTTTTTCATTAAATATCTGCGCTTCTCGGAAGGGTTTTCCTTGAACAACTGCTGTGATACTAGCCGGAGTTTCCACTAAACCAGAAACGCCCGTTAATTTGGTTTTGACTAGGGTTCTAAATTGATCTCCCACCTGTCTTTTACTTAAAGATGTATCCCAGGGTAAAACCATTGGATCCCATTTTCCGCGTTGGGGTTTATTAGGAAACTCACGTTCTACTTCTCCATGACCTAAAACGGTTTTAGCTGTTACTTCAATATCGTAAAAATCACATAGTTCTGCTACTACCTGCGCCATGGTTTCCCATTGGGTTTGTTTCATCGGAAAACTTCCTGCTTTAAATGGTTTTTCCACCGCACCACTCATACAACAGACGCTAACTCCGATTGAACCCGTACCAAACAGTGCCGTATGAGCCGCATAAACATTATCTGCGGTAGAAACATTATCTTTAATTGAGTGAGTTCCTCGCACTAACTTACCATCATCTTCGATTAAAATATGATAATGAGATTTATCGTTGCTAGATGCTTTATGTCCCCCTGCTGTCCAGTGAATAATGATTCTTTTCATCGAACAGTTAGGCATCCATGCTGTCGGTACAATTCCCATAGTTTTTACCTCTCAATTATTGAATTATCTGGTTATTTAATCAATTAAACTAAGCTCTCACGGGAGGGCGAATAGCAAAGTGAATGTGGTTATCATGACCAGGAGCAAAATTGCATAGTTTTTGTCCCAAAAAAGTTTCATCTTTCAGGGTCGCATCATTAAAAAACACTTGACTAACCAGTTTTTGTCGTCGCATGGCTTTAATCAGAGCGCGTGCTGCGGTTCGGTCAAAATTGTCACTTTCCCAAGTGATTCCGCCATGTTGTCCATCCGTGCGCGGAAGCCTTACATCACACATTAAACCCGTTTCATGGCCTGCGTGTTGGGGGGTGTCTCCTCCTGTGGGTTTACTAACATCATTAATAGAAAAAGCGGCACTACTAGGATTAGAAACTCGGAATGTATTATGATAGTCAGCAGCAATTTCTAAGATGGCATCTGCTAACCAACTTGTTCCAAAATCATGATCATCATTGGTTTGATTTTTCTCATGATTAATTAAGCTAATAGAAGGATTACTATCGGGCATGGTTTGCCAACGAGGTGCATTGGCCGCTTCTAACCATTTCTGAGTGGTATTGTCCACATCTATTCGTCCATCTCCACCTAGAGTTTCTCTCCCTGCAATAATCGATTGAAATAATTTAATAGCAAGAATGAAACCTGTATTCAAGGCTGCACTATTAGGATCACCGACAAAAGTATAGCCGAGGGAATGTAATCGCTGTTTAACTGCAATCTTATCGGCTGTTCGGTTGATTCCTCCTAATCCGACACTTCCCGTTAAATTCAGGGTAACTGCACCTGTTGCCTTCGGTGGAGAAGCCTTGATTTTGATTTCTACACTTTGATTATCAATGGCTATTTTAACAATGCGATCGCCTGCTTGTAAGAAGACAAATTCGGCTTTCCATTCTCCTCCTTCTTCTATTTTAATATCATCTAGGGGGAATTGATTATCAATTAAAACGGTGAGTTTTTTGCCTTTGTCGGCAGCGGCGGCGGTTCCTTCAATCCGAAAACTTTGTCCCACTTCCACTTCCTTGGGAAAACTGGTTACTTGTAAGGTATCAGGGAGTGGTGGAATAACAATTCCGTTGGCTTTTGCTAGTAAAGTCCTCGCTTCGGGAACAAGTTTTAACACTTTGCTTACATAACTTATATCTGCAGCAAAGCCTTTACTTTGAATAAAACCGATAAAGTTTTCAGGAGTTTGAGTATTTTCTTCTAATCCTTTATAGGGTTCACGGGTTAAAAATTTCCAATAACCTCGCAGAAAATTGTCAATATCCGTGAATAAGCAAAAGTCCATCGCTTCCGATTCAGAAGGTACTTTAATCGATTTAGGAGTAGCAAAAGGAGTCATTTCCTTGCGCCATTTTAAACCAGCGAAGTTTTTCTGGTCCTCGGCTAGTTTACTGGTGGCTCTGGCGGACTCTAATAGCCATTGAGCCAGAGAAACTTCTTTTAAATGACTAAAATGATCGGGAGGAATTGCAGTTAAGTTAACTTGCCGATTATCGGTAGCGTCAACTTCTCGAAAAATTATGGACAAATCAGCTTGAGCATATTGTTGAACTAAGTCATCTAGTAAAGCCATTGCTGTCTCCTGTAAGCGGTAGAAAATCAATTATTTTGCTGATATATTTCCCTTTATTTTGAGAAATAAATCGATAAATTTCTGTCTATTGCACGATCTTGGCAAATTCCTCAAAAATGAAATGTTCATCTCGATTAGCCTGACTTTTATCAGGCCATTTCACCCAAAAATGTCTTTCTTCCAAGCGCACATCCAACACGGCATAATCTCCCGGTTCAATCCCAACTAAGGTACTTGCCTCTAATTCAGAGGATTGTTCTGTGGAGGGTTTAAGAACAGTTTTTTGAGTAATTCTTAGGGTAGCTGGCTCTGGTGTGGAGTTGTCATCAGCATCTCCAATTAAACCAACTTTAATCGCTTCTGCCATCTTTTCTGCATCAAAAAGATCCATGTCTGCTTGGGAATCCACAAAGCAACATTCAATTAAAATTGCCGGCATTGAAGTATTTACCAACACAGAAAAACGGGTATTTTTTACTCCTCTATTTTTAAATCCTAGCTTGACAATTTCCGTCAAAACTGATTTAGCGATCGCTTGAGAAGTTTGACTAATACCATAAACCTCCGATCCCATTGCCTTGGTGGTGGGTTGAAAGGCATTAAAGTGAATAGAAACAAAAATATCAACGTTATTACTATTGGCTTTATTGGCTCTTTTTCGCAAAGAATCATTAAGACTAACGGCACTGGTCGGGGTGCAGTTAATTACTGAATGACCCGCTGCGGCTAATTTAGCAATTAGCCGAGTACCCACCTCTTTAATGACAACATCTTCCTGTCTAACTCCCGATGCGCCAATGTCATGAGGTGGGCAATTATGACCCATATCAATCCCAAATTTCATCTGTATACCTCCAGTTTCTTTAATGTTTATTTATTGATCAATTTCTCTGAATATACTCTACCTCAATTGAACTAATAAAAATCATATTTTTACAAAAATTTACTATTGTCTTATAGCAATTTTTACTAGAAAGTTTGGCAGCAATAATGCTATTCTAAATTAAGCTTTAGAATAGGAATACAATCAATTATTTTTCTTAACCATTAACTTGACTCCTTGTAGCTTTTAGCGTATCAGAGACTAAAGCGGGCAAGCCATGAAATAGCTTAGTTCCTGTGGCAATACCCAAGGCTGAAAAAACTGCATTTCAAGGATCATTCGTCCAACTTTTTAGTTTTTGAAAGAGAAGATTAAGTCATGAATTTAGCTACTTTTATGGATAATTTTGAATCTTAAAGAATAAATTAAACAAATTGATCGGTAGCAAGAATTTGAGCCAATTTCTTCTCCCTGTCAGCCACGGTTTCTGTGGTGGGAATATGGTCTAATAAACTGCTATAGAAAAAATAGGCAAAACCGGCAAAATCTCGCTCACGACTCTCCTGCGTTTGTGCTTGAATTAATTGGAAATTTACTCGTCTATCACTGGGTTTTAAACCTGTGAGAATACCGATGACGGTGGGAATATGTTCCCGCGCTGCTTTTACCTCTGATTTATCGATTTCTCTCTCAAAACTCTGGACATCTCCACGATAAGTTTGCAATGCCAGTTCTTCGATTAATCCTTCCTTTTCCCATGCTTCCCAATCAGCTAAAGCATGATCAACAGAAAATCCTAAAGGATTGGGAGAAATGGAGAGAATACAATCGTCTTTTTCCGCTTTAATGGTTTTAAAAATCAATCGCACTAATTGAGTTAACTTCTCCTTACGCCAATCTTTAAATTTCGCTAATTGGGGGTTACTTAAGGGACTAACTGAACCAGTTTCCTTTTGAAAAAGTTTGATAGTAAAGGATTCAAACCCCATGCTAAAATCAAAATTTTTAGTACCATTAGGCAAGAATTTTGCGTGATGAATAGCGAAGTGATCATCTAATTGAATACCATCAATTTCATAGTTTTTAACTACTTCACGAATAAGACTAACCCAAAAATCTTTAACTTCAGGATGAGCGGGATTTAAGCGGCAATTTCCATCACCATCAACGGTATTTTTCTGTTGATGAGTAAGCATAAACCAATCTGGTTTTTGGGCAAATAAGGGAGCAGCTGGGGGAACCATTAAACCATATTCAAACCAAGCAATAATCCGAAAGTTATACTTTTCTGTCTGATTAATCTCAATGATTTCTGCTAGTAGATCTCTACCGACTAACTCTTTTTCAAGGTTGACTTTTTTGAGTTTTTCCTTATCGGCAGTGAAAACATTATCAGCAATTTGTGATTGAAAAAACACATAGCCTTTGTTCCAAACTACTAGATAAAGAGTATTAAATCCTAAATTTTTAAGTTTTTCCAACCCAGCTTTTAGGTTATCTTTAGACTTGAGAATATCACTGTCAACATTGGTGAGCCAAACGCCCCGTATTTCTTCTACTTGTACATGATCATCAAAGAAAAATCCCGCTTTCCCCACTGAACCTTGTTCTGCGGCTAACTTGACAGAATAATGATTATTTTGGCGAGAATAGGACTTAATTGGCAGTTTAGTTCCCGCTTTGATTAAGAATTTTTGCCCACTATTGAGGGTTTCAGAAAAAGCTGTGGAAGACTTGAAAAACGTATCCTGAAGAATATGAATGTGCAGCATATTTTTTACTCTCTCTCAGACAAAGGACAAATGAACCTCAAATCCGCAGCAGCGACGGGTTCGGAAGACAGACAAGCGCACTTAGTTCTGATTAATTCTCAGAATTTGCTCACGGCAAAATATAGTCAATAACCGACCCCAACTATTGCTGGACAGTTACCACTACTCAACTGTTTACCTAGCTTGAAAGCAACACTTAAACAGGCAAACCAAGAGCCGATGGTTCCTCCTATTGACGTAATGTCAAGGACAAAGGGTTTGGGAGCAAAGATCGGTTAGTTAGGGAAATCATTGGGGAACACTTTAAGTTATTCAATGATAACTATAGATAAGCAAAAAATACTTAAATGTAACAAAAAAATACATAAGTCGGGAGGTGTAATTAAATATTAGACTTATCGAGGTTGAATTGAGCCACGAACCCCACAACTGGCATAGGTGATCAACTACACTAACCTATATTACAAAGTGCGAAGCCGATTGACAGCCTTTCCGATCAAGACGAAGTGTAACCTAATGGCTCTTCTCGACTTTGTGTGATAATTTTTGCTTATGGAATCGTGAAATGCTTATCGGGTAACACTTTTAGGACTATTTTGTCGAAGAAACTATCAGTATAGACCTCGTTTCCGCACAGAAACCAGAAGAGCCACCTAATTTGCTATCGACGACCGACTCCCCAAAAGCAAAACTTTGTACCTCACCATTAAGATAACTGTTATCAAAACGCGGATATCACTGCCAATAGAGTTCGGTTTTACCGTTATGGGATGAGCATTGACGGGGGTACTATTCTAGGTAAGGAATTTGTATCTAGTCAGTGATGAAGACGATGTTAAAGGGGTCTTTACCGAAATTAAGCGATATTTTCCCGCCGACTGACCATCAGGACCGGGAAACTTTCACCCCCAATGCTTTTTATCCTAATTTATCGGAATGGCTCAAGCGCTCGCAACTGAAAGCGGAAAGTGAATGGTTCGCAGCGATCGCATCTTTAGAAAATATCTTATTACAAAACCCAAATAATGCCGCCAGTCGGGGTTTAATTCTCTCCGGTCCGACGGCTTTAGTCAGAGAAAGCAAGGCTTTAACGGGTTTTAAATTCGGTGTTTTTACCGTTAAAGCTTTAAAACATTTACAATGGCTGGGTTTGCAATTGCCTTCTCAGGAAAAATCCGCCGCCGATATTTCCCCGACAGAGATTCATGAATTGCCTCTCTTGCCAACGGATCCGATTGCTAATGAAAGATTTTGTCTGGTTTTTAGCGAAAGTTTCGCTCTTTTGCTGGTTTTAGGCGAGGATCAGTGGGGTTTGTCCTCTTTTCAATTTTCCTTTGATCCCGTCCTCACTCAGCAAGCTTGGCAGCAGTTGCGGCAACGATTAGTTAATCTGCGTTATCCGCAAATCGAGACTTTAGAGGCAATTATCGAGGCTAATGGCAGTCCCTCGCCGGATTATCGTCTAGTTAGCCAATTTAGTCGCCAATTACTGCAAAATTTACCCAACCAGCCTAATTTAGACCTGAAAAAAACGAAATCGCCTATCAATGCCGAAATCACTCCGCCAAAGGAAGATAATTCTAATTTAGAATCGGGTTGTGATTTGGAATTATTGCGCGCTTTAACCCACGAAATTCGCACCCCTTTAACCACCATTCGCACCATTACCAGATTATTGTTAAAACGGGCCAAAGTAACGGAAGATGTAGAAAAATATTTAGAAACAATCGATTTAGAATGTAGTGAACAAATTCAGCGCATGGAATTAATTTTCCGAGCCGCAGAATTGGGTATTAATCCTCTGGGAGATAAACCAATTCAATTAATTCCAATTGCTCTAGAAAAAGTCTTTCAAGATAGTATTCCTCGGTGGCAAAAACAGGCTAAACGGCGCAATGTCAATTTAGAAGTTAATGTACCGAAAAAATTGCCTTCGGTAATTAGCGACCCGAATTTATTGGATCAAATGTTAAATGGAGTCGTGGAAAAATGTACTCGCAGTATGGCTAGTGGTGGACTGTTGCAAGTACATATATCAACGGCAGGAAATCAATTAAAAATGCAGTTTCAAACTCAAATAAAATCACCTAATCTTACCCTCAAAGCTTTGGGAAAAGTCCTAATGTTTCAACCAGAAACCGGTAGTTTAAGTCTGAATATGAAGGTGACTAAAAACCTTTTTCAAGCTTTGGGAGGTAAATTGATTGTGCGTGAAAAACCCGAAGAAGGTGAGATTTTAACTATTTTCTTGCCCCTCGGACGCATTAAATAAGTTGGGATTATTCTAAAATTTTCATCTTGTAAAATAGGCAAAATTGCCAAGAGGATGCTATACTAGGGCAACAAATATTATTGATAGTTGCCATGGAAAAAACTGTTTTAATTTTAGGTGGCACCGGTCGCATTGGTCAAAGTGTCGCCCTAGATATTATTAATCATACTTCAGCTAAAGTTATTATCACAGGACGCAAGGAAAAAGCGATTAAATTACTGCCAAGAATGCAGTTTTTGGCTTTGGATTTAGAAGAAATAGACAAGCTTAGACAGGCAATTAAAAAGAGTGATTTAGTTATTCATTGTGCCGGTCCCTTTCATTATCGCGATGGCAGGGTAGTAAAAATTTGCATCGAAGAAAAAGTCAATTATATTGATGTTAGTGATCATCGTTCTTTTTATCAAAAGTTAATTCCCTATCGAGAATTAGCGATAAAAGCGGGAATAACTGCCGTGGTTAATACGGGAATTTTTCCTGGTATTTCTAATAGTATAGTGCGGGAGGGAGTGGAACACTTAGATAGGGTAGAAACGATCCGTTTAAATTATGCCGTAGCCGGTTCAGGAGGTGCGGGATTAACTGTGATGCGGACAACTTTTCTCGGTTTAAAAAAGCCTTTTTTAGCTTGGATTGAGGGAAAATGGCAAGAGATTAAACCCTATACTGCCAGGGAAGTAATTGACTTTCCCGCTCCTTTGGGTAAAACTGGTGTTTATTGGTTTGATATGCCAGAAACCTATACTTTTGCCGAATCTTTTCCAGTGCAAAATGTGATCACAAAATTTGGTTCTATTCCCGATTTTTATAATCATTTAACTTGGATTACTGCCCATATTTTTCCCGATGCTTGGGTAGAAAGTTATCGGGGAATTGAGTTTTTTTCCCAAGTTAGTTATCGCATGACAGAAGTAACCGATAAATTTTCGGGAATTGGGGTGGCAATGTTGGCAAAAGTCGTCGGATGGCAAGGGCAGCAAAAAGCAGTTTATCAAGCAACTATGGTTCACGAGAATACTGCTCAAGCAGCGGGTTGGGGAACTGGCAGCGTGGCAGAATTAATCTTAGCGGCAAAACTCCAAAAAGCTGGGATTTATCCCGTGGAACAGGTGTTATCCACAGAACTATTCCATGCTACGATGAAAAAAAGAGGTATTAAACTCGATCGCTCCTGTACAATTGTGGCTTAGAAGATGCAAAAAATCTGGCGTTACCTAGGACTGTTTTGTTTAGTTTTGTTACTGACTTTATCCCCTATC
This sequence comes from Microcystis sp. Msp_OC_L_20101000_S702, assembly GCF_007095705.1. NCBI lineage: Bacteria > Bacillati > Cyanobacteriota > Cyanophyceae > Chroococcales > Microcystaceae > Microcystis > Microcystis sp. Msp_OC_L_20101000_S702. The sequence continues at coordinate 66,984 of NZ_SFBO01000048.1, read as the reverse complement.
TTCATGATAGCAGCCCAGAATAATTCTGCTAAACAGGGACAGGAAACACCCCTGGAAACTTTGGGAGAAGTTTTTCCCGTCATGCTTGATAATCAAGAACTTTTTACGATTCGGCAGGGAATAGGTTCTTTTTCAGCGCAAGAAAGAGCGAAATCGATTACAGACAGAATTGAAAAAATTGCCGATGACGATGCTCTTTCTCCTGAAGATTTAACTATAAAAATTGATCCTGAAGACAAAAACCCTTCGATTATTTTGGGAGATACGGTTATTGCTACTATTACTTCTAAAGATGCCAAATTACAGGCGGTCAGTCAAGAAGTATTGGCCGAACGAGCTTTAGCAAAGATTAAAGCGGCCATTGTCCGTTATCGTCAAGAACGTCAACCGGATAACCTCTTAAAAGATGCAGTTTTGACGGTAAGTGCTACCTTGGCCACGGTCTTAATTTTCTGGGTAATAATTTTTATATCTTCGCGGGTTTTTCCCCAGATTCAGAGGTTAATCACCTCCCTAGTTCCTGGGGTCGTATTCCAAAATTTTGAGATTATTAGTTCCCAGACAATAGGAATTTTTTCCCTAAGAGTTTTGCAATTTATCCGCACTCTAATTATTTTAACTATTCTCTATTTTTATTTAACTTTTGTCCTTCGTCTTTTTCCCTGGACTAGAAAATTTGGTGATGGTTTTCTGCAATACTTTTTTAGTGCTTTAGAAGTTGTTTCCCAAGAGATAGCAAAATATTTACCCAGTATTTTTATCATCCTGCTAATTATTTTTATAACTCACTATCTGTTGAGAGCAATTAAACCATTTTTCACTGGATTGGAAAGAGAAAATTTAGTAATTAATGGTTTCTATCCCGATTGGGCAAAACCAACCTATAATTTACTGTCACTGCTGATAATTGCCTTAGCTATAGTCATCGCTTTTCCCTATCTACCCGGATTTAATTCTCCTGCTTTTCAGGGGGTGTCGGTATTTTTAGGGGTACTATTTTCCTTGGGTTCCACCTCTGCTATTGCTAACGTGGTGGGGGGAATTATCCTCATCTATACCCGCTCTTTTCAACTAGGAGATAAAATTTCTATTGGTGATGTTATTGGAGATGTGATTGAAAAAGGATTATTAGTCACCCGTATTCGCACACCAGCTAATAGAATTATCACGATTCCTAATTCATCGCTGTTAAACACTAATGTGATTAACTTTAGTGTCTCTCAAAGGGAATTCAAACAGCCTTTAATTTTGCAAACCACAGTCACTCTCGGTTATGATTTACCTTGGCGTAAGGTTCACGCAACCCTGAAAGAAGCAGCCTTAGCCACCCAATTTATTGTCTCAGAACCTGCTCCTTTTGTCTTGCAAACCAGTCTCGATGATTTTTATGTCAGCTATCAGCTAAATGCCTACACCGATCATCCTAACAAAATGGTGTATATTTATTCTGAATTACACCAAAATATTCAGGATAAATGTAACGAAGTCGGTATCGAAATTATGTCTCCTCACTACAAGGCTCTCCGGGATGGCAATCACAGCACTATTCCTGAAAATTATCTGCCGGAAGATTATCAAAGTCCTGCTTTTGGTATTCAGTCAAATCCTCAGAAGTAATAATTTTCCTAATAGCTTTAATCGCATTTGTCAAGCCCTTTTGAGTTATTGTTGATAATTCTTCACCAAATTCACAATTAATAGCAGGAATAAATATTCCCCAGGCCCTAGGAGTTTGTTGATAAATTGCTTGAGTTAATGCTAATAAAAAAGTAGGACTTTCTGCATGACCGAAATTATTCCATTCGGTAACTGCCGCCAATTTTTCTATCTGGATATCAGTTTGATTAGATAATACCGCATCAACAAAAATAACTAGAGAAGCATCAGCTATATCGGCCGCTAACTCAGGAGTCAATTGATGGGTAGCGATGACCTCTAGATTAGGCCAATTCTCCTCGGCAATAATTTCGGCTATTCTCACTCCCACTCCGTCATCATTTCTTAAAGTATTACCATAGCCGATGAGCAGTATTTTAAAATTATTCATGGTCATAGCAGTTATCTTAATGATGATGTACAAAGTTTTCCTTTTTGGGGAGTCGATGGTCGATACCAAATTAGGTTATACTTCGTCTTGACCAGAAACGCTGTAAAATAAGTATAGGATATCTGGGATGATCTCGATACACAGCTTGACCTAATCGATAAATTAACTGAGTCTGGTAAGAAAACTTAAGCCTTGATAGTAGTTTCTTGATGAGGAAAAAATTATGCTAAGAAAGAGCCATAAATACTATCTCTTTTCTCTCACCTAGAAATCATCTCTAGGCGAACCAGAAAATACTGATATTCAATTAAGTCTAGAATTTAGTCTAGCTATGGAGAAATTGCCTATTTAAGCGACTTTTTTCCCTAAAATGACCACATCAGCCAGAAAATCGTCTAGAGCGGCAATTTGGGGTAAATAACCCCATCGTTGAAAGCCGAATTTTTCAAAGAGACGAATACTGGCCTGATTGTGGGCAAAAATAATACAGATAAGATTAGATATACCCAATTTCGGACAGCAATTCAGGGCATATTCTACTAATAATTTACCGATTCCACGACCTTGATAATCGGGGGAAATATATAAACTAACCTCTGCCGTTTTTTGGTAAGCGACACGACCATAAAACATCTGTAAACTTAGCCAACCCACCACCCGACCTTCGATCGCTATTACCCAAATGGGATACTGTTCAGGATCGTGCTTTTTAAACCATTCTCGCCGACTTTCGAGGGAAATAGGCTTTAAATCTGCGGTTGCCTTGCGAGTGGGAACAGCGGCATTATAAATCTCGATAATTGTTGGTAAATCTGTTTCTTTAGCCTCGCGAATAATCATAGAATATCAAGTAAGATGAAGTATAACCTAATTTTGCCTTGTCTCCTAACTTCTGAACTCTCCTATATCTCTCAATCTTACCTTAAAATTGAGTTTGATAGCGGACGGTAAACTCATTCAAATTGTAATCGTAGGAGAAGCGGATAAAAGACTGGGAATTAACTCGATAGACGGTTTCCAAATTGGGAAGAATATTAAAATCGGTTGCTCCAATCGCATTACTAACCGCATTCTCCACATCATACACGACTCCTTGAGCTAAGAGGGGAATCGCCAACTGAACCACTCCAAACTGAATTAATTGTTCTGTATTTTTCCCCTGTAAACCATTAAAAACCGACAGCAATTGTTCCCCCAACAGTCGAACGATTTCCCCTTGGCTGCGGGGGGGAGTGCTAGTTAATTTAACTAGGGGAGTATTAAGCAATCCCTCATCTTCACCTCTAGCAAAAGCCACTGCTTGTAAACAATTAGCAGCTTTTTGTAATTCTGCATTTGTATAGTTTTCCTCTAGGGGAAAAGGGGGACTATTGGGACGAATTTGGCACACTTCATTAATATTACGGCCTAAATTTGGTAGCAAGCGGTTTAATTCCCCTTCAACGCTGAGGGTGACATCGATCCTTTGAATGCGATTCAGACTATCATCGGGAATTTCATTACTAGGAAAATCCCCCCCCGGACGGGAGATAGCAAAATCGCGAGATTGAGAAAATTCGCTGAGAATTGTTCGCAGTTGAATATCAACAAAGGGATTAAAAAGTCCCAACCCGCGACTAGAATCAAAAACAATAACATTTTGATTGCGTCGGTTAAGAAGAAAACGAGTATCGATGTAGCTAACCCGTCCCCGATCGAGATTAATCACTCCATTGGTTTGTAATTTCTCCAGTGAAGTGAGCGAACCGTTCAAGGTTAAAGCACCACTAAAATCAAATTGATACAAAGGTTCTTGTTCGATGGATAATCCCGCTAAAGACACTTGGAAATTATTTAAAACCGGAGTAATATTTGTCGCCTGAGGAATGTTGAGAGGCTGCAGCCAGCGACTCACCGGTTTATCCGTTTCTTGATTAATTTCTGGGGTGCGAGGAAGAAAAACTTTACCCCGAGAAAGACGTACATTACCCCCGATAATTGGTTGTTGAATTGTTCCCGTTACCATGGCATTCCCAGCAATTAATCCCCGATAAAGACCATTAATTGCTATATCTCCCTCTTGAATATTAACTGTTAAGGGATTAGGATTATTTTTGATGGCTTGAAAGAAAGGTAAAACTCCCACCACAGAAATTTGTCTGTCAGCGATCGAGCCTTGTAATTCCTCTACTGTTAAGCTTTCAGGGGTTAACCCAATGCGGCCATTTACGGTTAAAATCTCTGGAAAAGCAACACTGCGGATAGCGGCATTATTGAGAGTAACTATACCATTTGCTTCTAAATCTTTGATTTTTAAGCCTTCTTTTATATCTAATCTTCCCGTCGCTGAAAGAACTACCTCTCCCTCACCTTTAACCCATTCGATGGCGTTTTGACTGATAGCTTCAATTAATTTGAGTGCATCGGTTCCTAATTTTGCTTGGATTTTTAATTGATCATTACTCGGTAAGGGAGGATAGGGAATGCTGGCATAGAGTTGGATTGATTCGGAGGAGGTTGTCCGCAAATCAAAACGATACTGATTATAGGTAAATAAACCAATTATATCTTGATTAATATTTTGGGCATTAATTGCACCATCAATAAAGCCAAAGTTACCCTGAATACGAGGATTTAATAAAGTTCCTGTAATTTGACCTTGAGTTTTTAGACTACCAGATACATCCAAGGGAAACTGCACAAAATTTCTCAAGAGATCGAGAGAAAGATTTTCCACGGCAAAAGTCGCCTCTACTTTTTTTAATGAAAAATCACCCGCTAAAAATACGGAAGAATCTCGTGATTTTAATCTAATCGGTTCTATCCTGAGCAACTGACGATTTAAGTTAAGATTAATTGTTACTTCATCAATGGGAATTAATTGGGTATCGGTGGTGACAATTCCGAGAGGTTTAACAATATTTACTGTCGGTCTTTGGGGTCGCCATTCCCATCGATTGCCCTGAAATTGTACGCTAAGATCGGGATTTTTTAAAGTCCCAGTTAAGGCTATATTTGCTTGATAACCACCACGAAAATCTAGTTCAGACGGTATCCCAACTACCCCCCTTTCCCCTGCTAATTGCTGGATTATTTCTTCAATTTTTGCCCGCAAATTTACCTGTTCTGCTAGGGAAGCTTCGGGATTACCTACTCCTAGGGGACTAAGTTGAATAGCTGGGTTGTTCTCAGAGGAGAAAAAGTTGATTAAACTGGTTAAATCATAGATACTAGCAACTGATAATAAATCTTGAATATAACCTTGATCTACCCTGAGGTTAGCTTCTATTTCCTGGGTTCGCCAATTAAATAAACCTTGCAGATTATATTGACTTGCACCCGCTTGTAAACTACCTTCTTGCAGTTGAACTATAGAATCCCGATAAACCAAATTTGCCGTTAATTTTTCCCCGATTAAGTTACCTAAACTAGGTCGATTAATCTCTAGTTGTCCCTCACCCTGTAGGTTAAATAAATTGATGTCTAAATTAGCACTCAATTGGCCAGTAATAATCCCCGGAATATTGTAGGCTGCCGTGGGAGATATTTTCAGGATTTCTAGGGGAAAATTGGCAATCTGAACATTTAAATTTTCTCCGCTTCGTTTAGCTGTTGCTAGAAAAGGAGTCTTATTTCCAAAAGCTTGGCGGATATTTATCCCTAAGGGAAGATAGGGCAGCAGACAATTATTTTGTTGACAAGGATCGAAAGTTAGGTCAATAATGTCCTGATTTCCCCACAGATTTAAACTAATATTTTGACCGATTCCTGCTTGAATTGTTCCTTTTAGTAGGGGTTCAAAGAGTCGCTCATTAATGCTAAAGTTAGCTAAATTTATATCTCCTTTGATTCGTATATTTCCCACTTTTTGCCAAGCACTTAAGAGATTTTTTCCTGTGATTTGTCCTTGAAATTCTCCGATCCCTGTTAGTGTCGATTCTTTGGGTTTTAGGTTAGAATCAATCGGTAAAAGCGATATAATCTGAGTTAGCGGTACAGCAGCAAGGTCGGTTTTTGCCTGTAGATTTAAGTTAACCTCAGCGATATCGGGTTGACTGGTAAGATTAGCTAAAAGAATATTTCCTCGCACATTAAAGCTATTTTCTCCCCACTGTGCCGAAAGATTATTAATCTGAATTGGTGTTACTCCCTGCCAAATTTCTTTAATATTTCCCGCTAAATTGGCACTAAAATCTAGGTTAGGAATCGAGATTGATTTTACTCCCCCCAATTGCCTTAGTAGGACAGCGGGATCAAGATTAGCGGCAATAATATCACTTTGCCAAAAATTATTATTCAGTTGTGCCTTAGCTTTAATCTCTCCTTTAGCTACATTAATACGAGAGTTAAAAACTGCTTTAATACTGCTTAAGTTCAGTCGTTTTTCTAGCAGAGAGTCGAAAATAGTTTGGGCATTTCCTGTTGCTTGAAACTTCGTTTGGTAAATATTCAACGCTAGGGGAATATTAGTCTGAAAACGCTCTAAACTACCGAGAATATTAAAAATACCTTTGTTTAACTGAATATCAGTATTAATCGGATTATTATCCACTAACAAGCAAGTATTTACTCTAGCATTGATGGTGGACAGATTTGGTATTTTTCCCGCTAGTAAATTATTGATTGCACCAGTGAAATTGACTTGGGTTTTTCCTAGACTAACAGGAATATTTATCTTGGGTAAAAACGGATTTAAGTTAATCCCAGTCGTATTAATTATACCGCTTAAAATACCTTGTTCCAGTTGGGCTGTCGTTCTTAAAAATCGATTATTGACAAATAACTGTATATCTCCTTCTCCGCGCCAAGTTTTTAAATCCGTTAAAGTACCACTAATCAGAGAATTTATTCCACCAGCAAAGCTGATTTTTGTCCTGCCTAAACTAACGGGAACTGTTAAATTTTCCACTAGAGGATTGAGACTAATTCCCCCGGTGTTAACTGTTCCTGTCAGGAAACCTCGATTCAGTTTGGCTGTGGCAATTAAAGGATTATTATCTACTAATAACTCCATATTCCCTTGACCTTGCCAACTGCTGAAAATATTATTTTTATTATTCAGCAATTCCCCTAAATAACCCTGTAAATTAATTTGTGATTGCGTTAATCTAACCTGAGTTGGTAAGTTAGGCAATAGGGAATTAATCGGCAATCCCGCTAAGACAGCTTTAGCCTGAAAATTTCCTTGCGATACTTGACTATTGACTAAAATTGTGCCTTGTTTACCGCTAATTCTTAAGTTAGCAATTCCGTTTAAAGTATTAACATTGAGTTGATCAATTTTGCCACTGACTTGAATATTAGCTGTCTCTAAACTTAAGGGTTCTAAGGTTTTTAGGTAGGGGCAAATAATATCTAAATATTGACAAAAGATAGGCACAAAAGGAGTCAATAAAAAGTTATTACCCGTGATTTTTGCTTGGACTAATTTGCTAGTAAAATCACTATTAGCATTAACCTGTAGTTTGCCAGTATTTGTTTTAATGACCGTATCGGTTAAATTGATTTTGTTGCCTCCTAAAAATACTTTGCCCTCCCCAGCAACATTGATTAATCCTGACTGATTAACCCTGGGTATTTGCCAATTAATTAATAATTGGGGCAGTCCTAAACTCCCTCTAGCTTTAATATTAGCTTGCAGATCGCTTATATTAATTTGATCAGGAATTGTGGCCAATTGAGATAAAATTTTTCTTGTGGGAAAATTGGCTTGTAAATTCAAATTAATCGGCATTTTTGTCCCGTCAAGAGGTTGATTTTTTTGCAGGGATTGCAGAATATTTAATTGCAATTTTCCTTCCCCTTTAATTTCTCCACCTGCAACGGGTTTAATTTGAATTTTATCTAAACTAAGACTATTGAGATTTGTTTGAAAATTACTGGTTATTGATTGAATGGGAATTTGCTCAAAAATAATCGGTTTGCTGCTGCTAACGGTTCCTTTAATTAGAGGTTGATCTAATTTTCCCGTCACTTGAAAAGTAGAGCGTGCCTCTCCCCGTAAATCTAGAGGTGATTGCAGATAAATAATTCTTAAAAGCTGTTGTAAATCCACCGATTCTAGCGCGACCTTGAGATGATAACCAGTTTGCCAATTTACTTCTCCCTTCACCTCAGTTTTAATCTTGCCAATACTTGCGGTCGCCTGTTCGACTAATACTTTATCTCCCTGTAAATTTAACTTAGTTGTTAGCTTAATTGGATACTGGAACGGTTGGAATTTTCCCGCCAAATCTGTCACCTGAAAATTGCCATTTCCTTCGGTTTGATTTAGCTTTGCCCAACTGGGAATATTGAGAGCAATATTAGCATTTACTTGTCCTTGATTTAATTGGAAATTGCTCCGAGGAATTAAAGTTAATAGTTCATTTAAGTTCAAACTATCAATCTGAAGATTAGTTTGACTTTCGCCCGTTTTTAACGCCGTTTCTCCTTGAATTTTTACTTGACTTTTGAGGATTTCTGCGCTAAAATCGTAGGTGAGAGGTTGCCTTTGATTATCGATGAATCTTCCCTGACCATTGGCCTTAATTTCTATCGGTTTTTTCAGGGCATAGGGTTGGATAGTAATGTCTCCCTTCTCCACCTGAAAACCCAGGTTTAACCTGATGAGTGCCTCCCGATCTAAGTTACTAGCTATTTTTTCTAAATTATCGAGCCATTGACCATTTTTATGCTGATCGAGATAAATACTGGGATTAATTAATTTGACATCAACTGGCAGCGGCAGACCTAAAAGTAAGGGCAGCGGATTTAATCCCAATTCGATCGCATCAACAGATACACTATCAGCAGAATTGGCCGTAGCTGGAATTTCCGATTTACCGATACGAATGCGATTAAAATAAAAGCCCTCTATCTTACCTACCCTGACAGGTCTGTGCAGCATTTCACTGAAGATATTGTCTAAAATTGGGGTGAGACGTTCATAAACTAAATAACGAGTCGTAAAATAGCCAAGGGAGGTAATTCCTAGGAGAGTAATTCCCCCGACAATTAAAGTAGAAGGCCGGCGGACAAATCGACCGATACTCAGAAAAAGATTAGGACGAGGAGAAGGATCACCAGGGGAGTTACTCATAATTGTTTACCTCACACACACCAAAGAAAGGGCAATGGCTCACCAGAGCTAATGAACTATGATAATTCACCGCGGCACTGATAGCCCTCAATCGATTAATTGCCATTTTTTAGGCAATTATTGGGCTTAAATCCTGTGAGGAAGTCAAGGGCTGCGGCCAATTAAAAGCCTCTCTCCCCATCTTAGCCTAAGACTCGAATGGCTGGCTAAAATTTTCAACAATTCGCCAACATCTCGCCAGTTTCAACAGCTAACCGAATTAATATTGATCAACCCACCAGTTCAAGCAGAATATTGCTAGGATCAATAGGTTTGGAAATTGAAGATTGAGAGAAAAGTTGTGCAGACAGACAACAATCCGGCGCAGTCTGGAACAACAACCGGAAGTATTCAGTCTTAGAATAGTGGGATTAGCACGTCTATTATTTTTACTGCAAAAATCGTCTTATAGATAAAGATCATGAAAGCTAGATTATCGATCGCCCTAACCGCCCTAATGACCTTGGGCATAACTGCCACACCAGCGGCCAACTTTGACGAACAGGACATCGAGCAGACCCAGGTAGTAGCGATCGCTCGTCCCTACGGAGGTAATAAATTTGACCTGCTAGTCTTGGAACAAATCCAGGGAAAACAGAAGTGTTGGAGCGAAAGCGGCTCAAATCCCGTCATGATCGACCCTCTACTCCTCAACTTTGACTTTACCGGCATTTGTCGCCGCGCCACCGATAGTAATGGTTATTCTATCCGTCTCGATGGCCGGGATTTTGGGCTAGATTACATCCTGCGTATTGTGGAACGCAATGGCGAATTATACTTAGTGGGAACTCCCCGGGATGCTCGCAGACCGGAATTAGTGGTGGGAAGAACCCGAGGAATGCAAACGGGATTTATGAAAATTATCCTCGAACCGGGTTGGAGATTCAGCCGTCGTACTTTCCAAGGCAAAAGTTTAGGCCACTTCTACTTTAGCGGCAAAGAAACAGAAGTTCTCGCAGCCGCCGGCAGACCTCCTATCAACGAAACCACTCCTCCCCCCACTGCTGAGGCCAGTTTCCGGGATATTAGCGGCGATATCTATAAAACTGAGATTGAAAAAGCGATCGCGCTTGGGGTAGTGGCCGGTTTTAAAGAAGATAACACCTTCCGCCCCGAAAATCCCGTCACTAGGGAACAATTCGTCTCGATGATTATTGAAGGGATGGGAACTGTCACTAAAATTAACCTAGAAGATATTCCTCCCGGCAGCGGCAGTTTTAACGACGTAGAAGCGACGCGCTGGAGTGCCAAAAAAATCCAATGGGCCCGGGCCAATGGTATTGTTGCCGGCAAAGCTAACGGCGAATTCCGTCCGGGCGACCCCATCACCAGGGCCGAATTGATGGCGATTCTCAAACAGGCCGCCACCTACCTGAAAACTCAGCAACAACAAGCCCCCGATTTAGCCCAAACTAAAACCCCCACCAATTTTTCCGATACTTCCGGTCATTGGGCCGCCAGTTTAATTACCCAGATGTCGGGATTTTGCGCTGTGGCCTCTCCCTTGAACGAACAGGGTAGTGCTTTTGTACCAAATGATCCCGCCCGTCGTAACTACGCGGCAGCTGCCATCGTCCGTACCCTTGATTGTGTTAAAACCGCCAAAAAATAAGTAGGGTTTGCGGCAAAAAGTTTTTCCTAGGGGTAGGGTGTGGGGTTTCACCCATTTTTGGGTGGTCAATTACCTAAAATTCAGGGAAAAAGTCCCTGAATTTTCCCCCCGCTCACTCCCATGCCCAGAACTTTTTGATCTCAAAAAGGCCTAAAGATATTATCCAATTACTGATGACTGATGACCGATGACCGATGACTGATTACTGATTACTGATTACTGATTACTGATTGTGGTTATTAATTTTTACTTTAGGTATGCCGTCGAGTATTCCCGCTAGACTGGAAAATAATGCACCTCGGCTAGACAAAATCCTATGGTAAAGCTGCTCGAAAATCCTCTCCGAGTGGGATTGCGACAAGAAAGAACCCCAGAACCCTTAATCTTAGTCATTTTTGGGGCATCGGGAGACTTAACCCAAAGAAAACTGGTTCCTGCTCTCTATCAACTGAAACGGGAAAGACGACTACCGGCCGAATTAACCATCGTCGGTACAGCGCGCCGAGAGTGGAGTCATGATTATTTTCGCCAACAGATGCGCCAAGGCATCGAAGAATTTTCCGACGGGATTGGTAGTGAGGAATATTGGCAAGACTTCGCCCAAGGGTTGTACTATTTCCCCGGCAACATGGACGACCCAGAAAGTTACGCCAAAATGAAAGTCTTTCTGGAAGAATTAGACGGAATCCGGGGAACCCGCGGCAATCGAGTCTTTTATCTAGCGGTTTCTCCTAATTTCTTTCCCCCCGGTCTTAAAAACCTCGGCGCGGCGGGAATGCTGAAAGATCCAATTAAACACCGCTTAGTGATCGAAAAACCCTTTGGCAAAGACCTTAGTTCTGCCCAAGTTCTCAATCGAGTCGTACAAGAGGTTTGTCAGGAGAACCAAGTTTATCGCATTGACCACTATTTAGGCAAGGAAACCGTCCAAAACTTACTGGTGTTCCGATTTGCTAACGCCATCTTTGAACCCCTCTGGAATCGTCAATTTATCGATCACGTCCAGATTACCGTGGCCGAAACCGTGGGAGTGGAGGAGCGGGCCGGATATTACGAAAAATCGGGAGCTTTGCGCGATATGGTGCAAAATCACCTGATGCAGTTATTCTGCTTGACGGCGATGGAAGCACCCAACGCTATTAACGCCGATAGTGTCCGTGGCGAAAAAGTCAAAGTCCTGCAAGCGACTCACCTGGCCGATATTAATAACCTGGAAAAATCCGCCATCCGCGGCCAGTATAAAGCCGGTTGGATGAAAGGAAAACCCATTCTGGGCTATCGGCAAGAACCGGGGGTTAATCCCGAATCGACCACCCCCACCTACGTGGCCATGAAATTAATGGTAGATAACTGGCGTTGGCAGGGTGTCCCTTTCTATCTGCGTACCGGTAAACGTCTGCCGAAAAAAGTTTCCGAGATTGCCATCCAATTCCGCCATGTGCCGTTATTAATCTTCCAATCGGCGGCTCAACAAACTAATGCAAATGTACTGAGTATGCGGATTCAGCCTAACGAAGGTATTGCCCTCCGTTTTGAGGCAAAAATGCCGGGGTCAGAATTACGCACACGCACGGTAGAAATGGACTTTAGTTATGGTTCCTCCTTCGGTGTCACCAGCGCCGATGCCTATAATCGCCTACTTTTAGACGCTATGCTGGGAGATCAAACCCTATTTACCCGTTCTGATGAGGTAGAAGAAGCATGGCGCATCGTTACTCCCGCTCTCGCCGCTTGGGATGCCCCCGCCGATCCCGCCTCCGTACCCCAATACGAAGCGGGTACCTGGGAACCCACAGAGGCGGAATTTCTCCTTAACCGCGATGGCCGTCGTTGGCGACGACTCTAAAACAGTGAACAGTAATCAGTAAACAGTAAACTAAAAACTCACATCTGATAACTGATAACTGATAACTGATAACTGATAACTGATAACTGATAACTGACATGACTACCCAAAGCCCCCCCATTGTCTCCCTGCAAGCACCGAAAGATGTTTCCATCGATGTGATCGAGCAGGAACTGCGCGATATCTGGCAATCCTATAATAATAATGAGGATGGGATGGCCGCCACCCGGGCCACCACCTTTAGCTTTATTGTCTATGAACCCGATGCGGTACAGGAATTGTTAACCCTTCTCGGCTATTACACTGGCCCGATTGATGGTATTGCCGGTCCGCGGACCCACGCCGCCATCAAAGTGGCCCAGAAAGACCTAGGACTAGAAGTAACTGGGCTTTCTAGCGATGAATTTGTCGTCCGGTTAAGGGCAGCTTGGGAAGCGGAAAAAAACGCCGAGGATGGGGCTAATCATCGTCAATACGCCGCCGATTTGGATGCGATTGGGGTGGCAGATGCGATCGCTGCTTCCAATCCCTGTCGCATTATTACCCTCTGTCCCACTGCCGAGGCCGATGAAGGGGTAAAAGCCTCCGTTTCTGCCTATTGTCCCGTTAACAAACGTAGTCAGAACACTTTAGTTTGCTGTGAATACGTCACTTTAAGCGGCACAGCGGAAGCCTTGGAACGAATTGGTGGCATTATTTCCGAGTTAACTATTCCCAGTTTGCCCAAATTTCTCTGGTGGAAAGCCAGTCCCGATGGGGAATATGGACTATTTAAGCGTCTGGCCAGTCAATGTGATACGATTATCGTCGATTCCAGCACTTTTCGGGAACCGGAAACGGAACTGCTGCAAGTGGGGGATTTATTAGCCACAGATGTGCCATTAGCTGACCTAAACTGGAGTCGTCTCGCTCCCTGGCAAGAACTAACCGCCGAGGCTTTTGATCCACCGGAGCGCCGGGATGCTATTCTGGAAGTCGATCGCATTACTATTGATTACGAAAAGGGCAATCCTTGCCAAGCTTTTATGTTCCTCGGTTGGATGGCCAGCCGGTTACAATGGCGACCGGTGGGATATAGTCACCGGTCGGGAGATTACGCTATTCATCGGATTAGCTTCCTCGGTCAGGACCAGCGTTTAATTGAGGCGGAATTAGCCGGTATTCCCGTGGCCGATTGGGGTGAGATACAAGGGGATCTGATTAGTATTAAACTCAGTTCTACTAATCTTCAGGCCGATTGTTGCACGGTAATTTGTTCGGGAACTACCGGCTGTATGCGGATGGAAGCTTCGGGAGGGGCCCAATCTTGCCGGGTTGAACAAGTGTCCCATCTGGAAGACCAAAAAACAGAAACTCTCCTAGGTAAACAGTTACAGCGTTGGGGCCAGGACGTGCTTTATCAAGAAAGCATGAAAGTCACTAGCGCTATCCTCAAATTATCCCAACCGGATTAACAAATTAGCAACAATAATCCCACCCACTTTGGAGAGACCTTGTTAACAAGGTCTCTCGATATTTATACAGCAGTCAGCACCTGATTAAAACCGATAATTATAAGTAGGTAGGCGTTAAAAATTATCAGACACCCCCCTTATCAAGGGGGGGGCAGGGGGGATCTAACCTAAAATCCATTTTTAATTTAATTATAACCAGCTACTTACCTTTTCAGAAAACAGGTTATTATAAAGACAGAGCTTTGCTTTCAAGGGGTCAATATGGTCGCAACCACTGAGAAACGCTACACAGTCGCAGAATACTTTCAACTAGAGGAAGCTGCCACCGACAGACACGAGTATCGAGATGGAGAAATTATTATTATGACTGGGGGAACTCCTAACCATAATCGCATTGCGGGAAATTTTTACAGAAGATTTCCCTTAACTATCCAGAATCAAGCCTATGATATATTTATCACCGATCTACGCTTGGCCATACCCGCCTATAATATGTACACCTATCCCGATATTATGATCGTTAAGGGAGAACCAATTCTTGAAAGAGGACGCACCGATACGATTACCAATCCACAGGTGATTATCGAGGTTTTATCAAAATCTACTCAAGACTATAATCGGGGTGATAAGTTTAAATTTTACCGCTCTCTTGATAGTTTTGAAGAATATATTTTAATCGATCAATATGGTTATTATATAGAACAATTTCATAAAAGGGGCGATCATTGGGCATTCCGGGATTATCACGATCAAGAAGCGATTTTAACTTTGTTTTCTCTAGATTTTCAAATATCCCTGACAGATTTATATCAGCGAGTCGATTTTACTGCGATTGAAGTATCCTAGTGATACTAAATCCGTTGAGTATAGGCTACATATCAGGAGAGGCACTCATGCAAAACGGAGAATAAATAATCAGTTTTTAATAACCAGATTTAGTATAAAAACCCACTTCCTAATTCCTAATTCCCACTCCCTAATTCCTAATTCCTATAGTCATTTCAGATAAGTCTGATACACTCTAGACCAGTTAAACCCTTATTAACTCTAGCATTGATATTCTCAATCTTAATTGAAATGACTATAATTCATAATTCATAATTCATAATTTATAGTCATTTCAGATAAGTCTGATACACTCTAGACGAGTTAAACCCTTATTAACTCTAGCATTGATATTCTCAATCTTAATTGAAATGACTATAATTCATAATTCATAATTCATAATTTATAGTCATTTCAGATAAGTCTGATACACTCTAGACCAGTTAAACCCTTATTAACTCTAGCATTGATATTCTCAATCTTAATTGAAATGACTATAATTCATAATTTATAATTTATAATTTATAATTTATAATTTATAATTTATAATTTATAATTCATAATTTATAATTCATAATTCATAAAAAAAGGTGGGGCAACACCCACCTTGTTTAAACCTGAGATATTAGCGATAATTAGGCTTCATCGAGAGCGGCAATACCGGGTAAAACCTTCCCTTCGAGTAATTCCAAACTAGCACCGCCACCGGTGGAAATATGGCTCATTTTTTCCGCCACTCCCACTTTTTCCACCGCCGCTACCGAGTCACCACCACCGATAATGGTAGTTGTACCCGTAGCGGTTAAATCGGCTAAAGTGTGAGCGATCGCATCTGTACCCGCCGCAAATTTATCGAACTCGAACACCCCCATGGGGCCATTCCAGAGGACAGATTTACAGTTAGATAAAGCTTTTTGGAAAACTTTAACTGATTCAGGTCCGATATCCAATCCCATCCAACCATCGGGAATATTTTCGACCTTGACGATTTGGGACTCGGCATCTTTATCGAATTGATCCGCTAACACCACATCGGTAGGAAGGAGGAATTCCACTCCTTTTTCTTTAGCTTTCGCTTCCAGGGATTTGGCTAATTCCAGTTTGTCCTCTTCCACCAAAGACTTACCAACACTTAAACCGCGGGCCTTGTAGAAAGTAAAGATCATACCGCCACCGATGAGCAGTTTATCGCACTTTTCTAATAGAGTTTCGATCACGCCAATTTTACTAGAAACCTTAGAACCGCCGATAATCGCCGCTAGGGGACGTTGGGGAGTTTCAATAGCTGCTTGTAGGTAGTTTAACTCTTTTTCAATCAAATAACCCGCCACCGAGGGGCTGAGATAGTGGGTAACGCCTTCCGTAGAAGCGTGGGCGCGGTGGGCGGTACCAAAAGCATCATTAACGTATAAATCGGCATTAGCGGCTAATTTTTTGGCAAAATCGGGGTCATTTGCCTCCTCTTCACCGTGGAAACGCAGATTTTCTAAAAGGGCCACTTGACCGTTAGACATTTGACTAATCGCTGCCGTCACTCCCTCACCAATACAATCGGGACACATGATTACTTCTTGGCCCAATAATTCCGAGAGACGTTTAGCTACAGGGGTCAGACGCAAATTTTCTTTAACTTGACCGTCGGGGCGACCCATGTGGCTGCATAAAATAACCTTAGCCCCTTTTTTGATTAAATCCTCAATCGTTGGTAGTGCCGCCCGAATACGGGTATCATCGCTGATTGCCCCGGTGGCTTTGTCCATGGGAACGTTAAAATCGACCCGGACTAAAACCCGTTTGCCCGCTAAATCAGCCTCTGTTAAATTCGCTACTGTTTTTTTTGGCACAGCCCATAACCTCCTAGATTGCTTACCGTACAATAAAGATTAAATCAGGGTATCGCTACTTGCGGCAATTACTTTGACAAAGATTATTTCAGATTTGGGGATCAGTTTTGCAGTTCCAAGACCGATTTGCCCAGAAAAATTTGATTGGAGAGACTTGCTAATTATGTTTGAGACGATTTTATTTCCCATCGACCACAGCCGCGAAAGTCGTGACGCTACCAGTAGTGTGATCGAATTAGTCAAAATCTTTGACAGTCGTTTGGTGCTGTTGTCGGTGGTGGAAACGACACCCACCGGAGAAATTGCCGCCGACGATAAGATGAGTTCGATCGAAGCGGTGGATAGATTGTTACAATCGGCACAGGCCATTTTCGCCCAAGCTGGCATCAAGGCGGAAATGATTGAAAGGGAGGGAATGCCTTCTTTTGTCATCTGTGATGTGGCCGATGAAATTAATGCTCACCTGATTGTTATGGGTTGTCGCGGTTTAGGATTAACTAGCGAAGGTGTGTCCGAAAGCGTCACCACCAAAGTTATTAACCTTGCCCCCTGTCCAGTGTTGATTATCCCTTAATCAGTGAGCAGTTATCAGTGAGCAGTTATCAGTGAGCAGTTATAGCGTTTCCTAAGCTAGTGAGGTACACCTATTTTTCTTCCCTTTTGCCTCTTGCATGAGTGCATGAGTGCCTAAAACCCATAACTTTTGTAGCTCAGCAGACTGAAAAAGGCTATATCATACTAAATCCAGTTATTAAAGACTGATTATCTATTCCTCCTTTTGCCCCTTGCCCCTTGCCTATCCTGATATGTAGCCTATACTCAACGGATTTAGTATCAGATGTGAGTTTTCAGTTCACTGATTACTGTTTAGTGGACGGCTACGCCGTGCCTTTGGCAACACTGAAACCAGGCTCCCCACTCCCCCGTCTCCTGAGAGAAATGTAACGAATTGTGAGAGTTTCAGCCGTCAACCCTTGAAAACTCGATCGATGGGGTTGCTTGAAGTAATTCTTAGGCCTAAAGTGTAATCTTAAAGTTTTATGATCAATTTTCCTGTTGATCGGAAAAAGGAGAACTCAAACACAATGGCTGAAACTGGATACAAACAGGTGGTGACACCCTACAATGATGATCCGTTCATTGGTCATCTAGCTACCCCCATTTCCGCTTCTGGTTTTACCAAAGCTTTTATTGGTAACTTACCTGCCTATCGTCCCGGTCTAGCTCCGATTCTGCGCGGTCTAGAAGTGGGTATGGCCCACGGTTATTTCCTCGGTGGTCCCTGGGTTGTCCTGGGTCCCTTGAGAGACTCGGAATATGCTAATCTCGGCGGCTTAATCCCCGCTTTGGCCATGGTTCTCTTGGCTACGGGTTGTTTAGCTAGTTATGGTCTTGTCTCCTTCCAAGGTAAGGCCGCTAGTGGTGATCCTCTGCAATCCTCCGAGGGTTGGAGTCAATTCGCCGCCGGTTTCTTTATTGGTGGTATGGGTGGCGCTTTTGTGGCCTATTTCCTCCTAGAAAATCTTGGTGTCGTTGATGGCATCATGCGCGGGGTTTTTAATCAATAATTAACCCTTGTTCTACCTGATTATCATTTCCTTATTTTTTTACTAGGAGCATTTGACATGACTGGTGCCTACGCAGCTTCTTATCTGCCTTGGATTTTAATCCCAATCGTCTGTTGGTTAATGCCAGCCGTGGTTATGGGGTTGTTATTTATCTATATCGAAAGTGAATCCTAATTTAGCCTAGGATTCCTACAATTAAGGACTTGAAAATTAGCTATTTTATAGTTAGTTTCCAAGTCCTATTTTCTGAAGAAAAAAGAAAAAATTGACCAGATGAAAATGAGATGCACCCCTACACCCACCGAAAAACTTTTTGCCGCAAACCCCACTTATAAAGCGGTTAGATAGCGGATTTTTTCCAACAATAGGGAGGGTTGAATCGGTTTGAGGAGATAGTCATCAATGCCATGACGACCGAGGAAATTAACGCTGATTTCAGGGGTATCATTCAAGATTAGCACTTTACTGGCTTGAGTTTGCCTGGATTTTTTTAAGAGATGACAGAGATGATATATATCTGGCATTTTTTGATCGACAATTATAATACTTGGCTGCACGATCTCAATTTTTTTGATAGCGGAGACACTATCGATTAACCAAATAACTTGATAATGTGCCACCATCAATAACTCACAAATAAGATTGGCGATTTCTTCGTCACTTTCAATCAAAACTATAGTGGGATGGTGGTGATTAAAATGGGGATTATGATCCGAGGGTTGGGGTTTGGGTGGCTTTTGTTGAGGTAAACGGACGGTAAAGATGGAACCTTTATCTAAGCAAGATTCTACCTCGATCGTGCCGCGATGCAGTTCCACTAATTGTTTAGTTAAAGCCAGTCCTAATCCCATACCACCATAACGACGTTTACGAGAGCCATCCAACTGGGTAAATTTTTCAAACAGAAGCGGTATTTTTTGAGCAGGAATGCCGATGCCCGTGTCCTCTACCTGAAAAATGACCTGACTGCCTTCTTTCCACAGTCTCAGCGTGACAGCACCCTGTTCGGGGGTAAATTTCAGGGCATTTTTTAACAAGTACAAAAGTATCTGCTGAACTCGATCATAATCGGCATAAAAATAATGCTCTTTTTCGGTGATTTTCATCTCTAAAATCAGATTAATTTCTTTAATTTCTGCCTCTGTTTTGATAATTTCTAAAACATGATTACAGAGATATTTTAGCGAAAATTGTTTAATATCTAAAACGGCTTTGCCTGCCGAAATTTGCGAGAAATTAAGCAAGTCATTGATTAATTCTAATAATTTATTGCCGTTATCCTGAATAACTTTTAGATAGTGTTTTTGTTTATCGGGAGGTAAAAAATTACTGGCTGCCGAGCATTTTTGCAGGGTACTGGACAAACCGATAATACAAGTTAGGGGAGTTAATAACTCATGACTCATATTATTTAAAAATTCACTTTTGCAGAGGTTAGCGGCTTCCGCAGCCATTAAAGTATCTTGTAATTCTTGGGTTCTTTCGATTACCCGGCGCTCAAAAATATCTTTTTGTTCCTGTACTTGGGAATATAATTGCGCTTGATAGATAGCGATGGCGAGATGTTCACCAATCTGACCTAAAAATTTCTTTTCCTGCGGCAACCATTGGCGTTTTTCTCCACATTGATGGGCAATTAATAAACCCCACAATTCTTCTTGTACCACAATGGGAGCGATTAATTTTGATCGCACTTGGTGTTGTCGCAAAAATTCGGACAAACAGAAGGAAGAAGAATAGTTAACATCCACATCATCCACGGACAGAATTAATCCTTGACGATACTTTTCCTTGTATTGGGGAATATAGGAAAAACAATCGTCTTCGGGGGTTAAATTTAACACGGAATTTATCTGGTCAGAAACGCGCGACTCGGAAGTTATTTTTCCCTTTCCCTCACCGATACCGGGGAAAAATTGATAAATTAACAATCGGTCCACTTGCAGAAATTCCCGCGCTTCCCTGACCACGGTTTCCAGAATCACCGGTAACTCCAAACTCTGACGCATTTGGGTGATGACTTGGTTTAATAATCTTTCCTGTTCGATTTGTTGGGATAGGGCCGCTTCTACCGGTTGACAAACGGAGAAGATGCGGGGACAACCCCCCTGAGCAGACGGAGAAGAAGTTATCGAGAGAATTTTGACTAAAATTTTATTTTGAAAACTGCTGACATTAATGGATGGAGGCAAATTTAAAATTTGATAACCCTGCTGAATTTTTTTTGGGTGGTGGAGAGACTTGACGGCCAATCCTTGCAGAAAATTTTTAATCGTGTTCGCTTCAAAACTAATGCGGACTTCGTAATCAAAGTTATGTGCTTGGGGACTGGCTAACAATAAAGCTTGTAGGTCAGTGGAAAGCAAGAGTTGATAGATTTCCCCCGTCTGTGGGGGAATATCTCTTTCACTGAGACTAATCCTGGGCCCTGTTACCTGTATTGCCAACTGTCCCCACCAAGAACGAATTTGTTCGAGGTGAGTAGATGACAACACTTGACAGCAAACATAAGCGGGAGAAGCGTTCATTTATCAGTTATCATTTATCAGTTATCATTTATCAGTTATCAGAAGGCAGCAGATAGAGTGGTCGGGTTTTGGGGTGTTGAGGTCTTGGGGTGTTCGGTTTTTGGGGTGTTAGGGTGTTAGGGTTTTAGTTGAAATTCCCCCACTTCCCCACTTCCCCACTTCCCCACTTCCCACTTCCCAAACCCTAGTTATCAGTAAGGGGACTGGGGTTTGGGTTTTGGTCAAGTTTTCTTAATCCCTATTCCCTATTCCCTATTCCCTGTTCTTTAAATTGCCGCAGACAGATATAATCATCTCTATCTACCTAAGAATGATCCCTCGATCGAGACCCTGATTCTCAAAACCTAATCATTATTTAACCTGACTCTCAAAACTTATGCACCGTATTGCTCCCCAAGCGGGTGGTTGGACAGCAGATACCGAAGGGGTGATTATTATTGACCAAAATCCGGCCCCGATTGTTCTCCTCACCATGGCTGATACCGATATTCAAACTCTAGCGGCAGCTATCGACCATCTACCGGATAATTTTCCCGCAATTCGCGCCCTCAATTTATCCCAGTTACAGCAGCAATACAGTATCGATAACTATGGGGACAAGGTACTATCCCAAGCAAGGGTGATTATTCTTCGCTTATTGGGGGGACGGGGGAGTTGGTCCTACGGGTTGGAAGTAGTTAAGGAAATTGTCGAGGAAACCGATGCAACTTTATTTGTCCTCCCGGGAGAGGATAAACCGGATTTAGAGTTGATGAGTCATTCCACTGCTTCCCTGACTACTGTTAACCAGTTATGGTGCTATTTCACGGAAGCAGGGATAGATAACTGGATTAATGCTGCTAAATTTATCGCGCATACCTGTCTCCATCTCGACTATCTTCCCTCTCCTCCTGGGGTTGTCCCTAGGTTGGGAATCTATTCCCAGACAACCCTATCCCAACCCCAAGCACGGACTTGGATACTTTTCTATCGTTCCCATTATCTCGCGGGTAATACCAAAGCTATCGATGCTTTAATCAGTGCTTTCACCCAAAGAAACATTGAAACTGTCCCTATCTTTCTCTCCTCTCTCCGGGAAATCGAAGTGCAAGAGGAACTATTAACCCTCTTTTCCCACCATCCCCCAGACCTAATTCTCGACACCACTAGCTTCTCTATCCAGCGACCGGAAGACAAACAAAATCATCACTTCTGGCAGTCCCTCAATAAACCCATCTTCCAAGTTATCCTCAGCAGCAGCAGTTTAGAAGCTTATCAACAGGGTTATCAAGGTCTTTCCCCCCGGGATGTGGCCATGAATATCGCTTTACCGGAAATGGATGGCAAAATTATCACCCGTGCTATTTCCTTTAAATCTGTCCTCACCCGACATCCCAAACTAGAAACGGAGATAGTTATCTATCAACCCCTCCCCCACCGGGTTGATTTTGTCGCTGATTTAACCGCAAACTATTGTCAACTCTCCTCCCTTCCCAACTCCCAGAAAAAAATTGCCCTCATTTTCCCCAACTATCCCAATAAGGATGGTCGTATCGCTAACGGAGTCGGTTTAGATACTCCCGCTAGTGGTTTGGAAATTCTTCGCGCACTACAAACCCAAGGTTATACCCTCACCGACCTACCCGACCATAGCGATGAATTAATGCGATTGCTTATTTCTGGTATCACTAATGACCTGGAGACAAGGGAATTAAAACCTATCTATCAATCTCTCTCCCTAGAAGCATATCTAGATTATTTCTCCTCCCTTCCCCCCGATAATCAAAGCGCTCTGCTTGACCGTTGGGGATATCCAGACAAGGATTTCCCTATCCCGGGCCTCCAGTTAGGTAATGTCTTTATCGGTATTCAACCTTCTCGCGGTTACGACCTTGACCCGACTCTTAATTATCATTCCCCCGACCTGGAACCTACCCACAGCTATCTCGCTTTTTACCATTGGTTACGACGGGAATTCCAAGTCACTGCCGTGATTAATCTCGGTAAACACGGCAATTTAGAATGGCTACCGGGGAAAAGTCTCGCTCTTTCTCCCCATTGTTATCCCGAAATTGCTTTCTCGTCGCTGCCGAATTTTTATCCGTTTATTGTCAATGACCCCGGAGAAGGTTCCAACGCTAAAAGACGTTCCCAAGCTGTTATCATCGACCATCTCACTCCCCCAATGACGCGAGCGGAATTGTATGGGGATTGGGAAAAGTTAGAGTCCCTCATCGATGAATATTATCAAGCAGAATCTCTTGATCCTTCTCGTTTAGCTCTGATTCGCGAGCGGATTAACGATCTGGTGGCGAAAACTAATCTCGATCGAGAGCTAGGCACGATCTCGCGTAGCGAGCGCGTTGCGACCAACGCTTCCTTTGGTCAATTTCTCACCCTCGTGGATGGTTATCTCTGTGAACTCAAGGAAGCACAAATCCGCGACGGTTTACATATCTTCGGTCAATGTCCCCAGGGTCAGCAGTTAATTGATTTAATCCAATCGATTGCCCGTTCTCCCAGTCCTGACCGCCCCGGTTTAACCCGTTCCCTTGCCCTTGACCTCCATCTCGACTGCGACCCCCTGACGGAATATAACGATACCACTACTTATCTGGAAAGTCTCGCTCAGGATTTAATTAGCCAGAAAATTGAACCTGTAGGCGAAAATACGGCAAAAGAATTGGTTTGGCTAGAAAATCAGTTAATTCCTGCTTTAAAACAAACCCCAGATGAACTTACCTATCTCTTAAAAGGTCTCGCTGGCCAATACGTCCCCAGTGGTGCTTCCGGCGCTCCCACCCGCGGCCGTCCCGATGTTCTCCCCACCGGCAGAAATTTCTATTCCGTCGATACCCGCGCAATCCCCACAGAAACCGCGTGGGAAGTGGGAAGAAAGGCTGCAGAGGCACTAATTGAACGTTATACCCAAGAAAATGGCGAATATCCCCGCACTTTGGCGATTTCTATCTGGGGAACTTCGACGATGAGAAATAGTGGCGAAGATGTGGCCGAAGCCATGGCTTTACTGGGAATTCGTCCCCTTTGGGATGGTTTTTTCCGTCGGGTGGTCGGGTTTGAAATCCTTACCCCGTCTAGCTTAGGCCGTCCTCGTATTGATGTGACCGTTCGGGTATCGGGCTTTTTTAGGGACAGTTTCCCCAGCATACTACATCTTCTTAATTCTGGCATAAATGCGGTAGCTTGTCAAGAGGAAGAGGAAAAAATTAATCCTTTAGCGGCGAAAGTGAAGACAGAGAGGGAGTTTTGGCTAAGTCAGGGCTTAGGAGAAAAAGAGGCGAAACTGAGAGCTACTGCCAGAATCTTTGGCTGCAAACCGGGTGCTTATGGGGCCGGTTTACAGGGGTTAATCGAGTCACAAAACTGGCAAAATGATCAAGACTTAGCTAATGCTTATATTAACTGGAGTTGTTATGCCTATGATAGTCAAGGAACTGCCCATTCTTTACCGGAAGTATTGAGAAATAGACTGCAAGAATTAGAGATAGTGCTGCACAATCAGGACAATCGGGAACACGATATTTTCGACTCCGATGACTACTATCAATTTCAAGGCGGCTTAACTGCCAGTGTCCGGGCATTAACCGGCAAAAATCCCGTCACCTATTTTGGTGATCATTCCCGTCCGGAAAATCCCCGCATCAGAACCCTAGAGGAAGAAATTCGCCGCGTTTACCGCTCGCGAGTGGTTAATCCCAAATGGATAGCGGGAGTGATGCGACACGGCTATAAAGGCGCTTTCGAGATGGCTGCGACCGTAGATTATATTTTTGCCTACTCTGCCACTACTCATCTGGTGGAGGATTTTATCTATCAGGGAGTAGCCGAAGCTTATTTATTTGACGACAAGGTACAACAATTTATTCAGGAGAAAAACCCCTGGGCATTGCGAGATATGGCCGAAAGATTATTAGAAGCTCAACAACGGGGATTATGGACCCAGGTGGACCAGAAAACTTTAGATCAATTGAGGGCAATTGTCCATGAGGCCGAAGGAGCGATCGAATCGGGTCAGTAATTAGACCTCTGGCAAAAATCAAAAATCTGACCTTAGGTGAGGAGTCAGTAGCCAGTAGTCAGTAGTCAGGAGAATTAAGAATGAGCATTAATCAATTAAATGCTCTATCTAAGGATTTTATGCAATTTTATGCCTATTTTTCTCATTTTTGAACTCTCAAAAATTAATTAGGCAAGAACTCTATTAATAACTGGTCTAGAATCAATCTATACTATATATTCTCCGGGGAGAAATTGCTCAAATTACTTTAGTAATGAGAAACGGGACTAAATAATGGCTGGAATTGAGGGATTGAGGATTAAAAATTATCGAGCGCTCAAGGATATAACCCTGGGCAAGTTATGGAACACTCAAAATCGAGATTCTCTGACACCGATGACGGCCGTTATCGGCAAAAATGGTGTGGGAAAAAGCACACTTTTTGATGCCTTCGGTTTTTTATCTGATTGTCTTAAAGGAGGAGTAGAAGAAGCTTGTGATGTGCGAGGTCGGGGCGGGTTTGAGCGTCTTCGTTCCCAGGGTCAGGAAGGAAGCATTGAATTTCAGATTTACTATAAAGAAGATTACAATTCCCGACCAATTACCTATGAGTTAGCTATTGATCTAGATACGGATAATAGACCTTATGTAAAAAAAGAAAGACTCAGACAGAGAAGAAAAGGTCAAAAGACCGGATGGCCTTTTTCATTTTTACTCCTCGATGAAGGGAAAGGAATCGTTTGGAAAGGAGAAGAAGAAGGGAAACAAGTAGAAGAAGGTCAAGACCATTTTGATTTATTTAAGTTAATAGAAAAAATTCAACGAGAAGCTGATGAGGAAAGCAAGGAAACCGAGTTAGTGGAACTGAATGATAAGCGCAAACTAGGAATTGCTACGTTAGGTTCTCTCAAACAGCATCCGAGAATTTCCCTATTTCGAAGATTTATTGAGGGATGGTATCTCAGCTATTTTACTCCCGATGCGGCCAGAAGTTTGCCCCTAGCCGGACCCCAGAAACATTTGAATATCCATGGAGATAATCTCGGTAATGTGGTGCAGTTTATGGAAAGAGAGCATTCCAAGAAATTTCAGAATATACTTAATAGTATTTCTCGTAAGATACCGGGTATAGAAAAAATTAGCACCGAAAAAAGTCCCGATAATCGACTACTATTAAAATTTAATGATCGGGGATTCCAAGACCCATTTTATGTACAGCAAATGTCCGATGGTACTTTAAAAGTATTCGCCTATCTCTTACTGTTAGAAGACCCTTCGCCACCGCCATTTATCTGTATTGAGGAGCCAGAAAACGGCTTATACCATAAACTATTAGAAACCTTGGCTCAAGAATTTAGAAAACACGCCACAGGACAGAGAGGAAGTTCTCAAATTTTTATCACCACTCATCAACCTTATTTTGTTGATGCTCTCCAGCCAGAAGAAGTTTGGATTCTGGAAAAGGGTGATGATGGTTTTTCTCGGATTAAACGGGCCAGTGACAATCCTTTAATTAAGAATCTCGTCTCAGAAGGATTGCCCCTTGGTAGTCTTTGGTATAGTGATTACTTAGATGAGA
The DNA here is from genome assembly GCF_007095705.1 of Microcystis sp. Msp_OC_L_20101000_S702. Taxonomy (NCBI): domain Bacteria; kingdom Bacillati; phylum Cyanobacteriota; class Cyanophyceae; order Chroococcales; family Microcystaceae; genus Microcystis; species Microcystis sp. Msp_OC_L_20101000_S702. The sequence goes on along the minus strand of NZ_SFBO01000048.1, from coordinate 40,585 downwards.
GATAAGGTCATGCACTTTGAAATTTTGGTCGAGGATTTGTCGGGAAAAAAAGCACTTGATATTCTAATTCCTAAGATTATTGACATGAATGCAGGTCATACATTTAGGGTTCATTCCTATAAAGGCAGTGGTCATATTCCCAGAGACTTACAGTCTGTTTCCGATCCTAGTAAACGGATTCTTCTTGAGCGACTACCTAAACTGATTCAAGGATATGATAAAACTTTTTCTAGTTACTCTGATAATTATGCTGCTGTACTGATTGTGGTTTGCGATCTGGATAATCGATGTTTTCGGAAATTTCGACAGGAATTAAGCAATTGTCTGGAAAAATCTGCTATCCAATCCCAAATTTACTTCTGTATTGCTATTGAAGAAGGAGAAGCTTGGTATTTAGGTGATATTAATGCCATAAAAATTGCTTATCCCCAGGCCAAAAGTGCTATCTTGGATTCCTATATTAATGATAGTATCTGTGGTACTTGGGAAAAACTGGCAGATGCTATATACAGAGGTGGAGCGAAACAATTATCTAAGTTAGGTGGAGCTTCTGTGGGTCAAGAGAAAACAGTCTGGGCAGAAAATATTTCTCCTCAGATGAATGTGGACATTAATCGATCGCCCAGCTTTGGCTATTTTCGAGATAAACTACGTCATCTCAGTCAGGAAGAATCAAGATAAGCAATATTTTTTCAGGCTAAACTTTTAGGCATTTAAAATAATCGTCGAGAGCGGGCAGTAGGGGATATTAAGTATCTGGGTAAAATTATTTACCCATAGCGATCCTTGTCTAGCAAGGCTTTCAGCCCTCTGTGGCTGGTAATTAATTTTGCCTGACTACTTAAAGACTGATTAACAGAGGAATGTAGCGAAATATACGGAGCGATCGAACCGATTTGTAATATATGTGGCCTATAAAATAGGATGATGCGAGCGTTGTCCACACTTGCATCGGGAGGGAATCGTGACGACTTTTCTGGCTTCGCTCAATTTACTGCCTTCTAGTTCTCCCGCTGCCAATTTTCGCACTGGAGAATGGACTTTTCCCACACTCTACTCCACTCTGGCTCCCGCTGCCCTAGCAGATTTGGTTTTTTCTCGTTACGAGATTGATATGCCGAAAAATTGTCAATTTTGGCATCGGGGTTTAAGTGATGTGTATCTCCTCGAAACCCTGACAACTCCCTACATTTTGCGCGTATCTCACTGCCATTGGCGCAGCAAAATGGAAATAGACTTCGAGCTAGAATTATTAGATTATCTTGATCGCTCTCAGGTTCCCGTCGCCGCGCCAATTCGCAGCAAAAACGGTGATTTATGCTTAGAAATTAATGCTCCGGAAGGGAAACGTTACGCCGTCCTCTTTCCCTATGCTCCTGGGGGAATTGCTATTGGGGATATAGATATAGAACAAGCCTATCATTTAGGGGCGGTCGTAGCTAATTTACATCGGGTGACGGCAGATTTTCAACCCCTAGCCTATCGTCATCCCCTCAACCTCAAATATCTTCTCGAGGATTCCCTGCAAATTATCGCACCTTTTCTGCACCAACGACCGAGGGACCTAGACTGTGTTTTAGAAACCATTGGGGAAATAGAGGAAGAAACCGCCAAATTACCGACAGAATCTCCCTATTGGAGTATTTGTTGGGGCGATCCTCATAGTGGTAATGTGCATATCACCCCTGATAATCAGATGACCCTATTTGATTTCGATCAGTGCGGTTATGGTTGGCGAGTTTTTGATATCGCTAAATTTTTGCAAGTTTCCCTACAATCCGGCTTAAATCGCCAGATTCGCCACAGTTTTATCCAAGGTTACGAGCAAACAGTGCCTTTAACCGATGGTGAATTATCTTGTCTTCAGTATCTCACCCAAGCGGCCTATATTTGGTCTTGGTCAATTAGCTTAAATAACCTGCGTTTAACCGATTATAGTCGTCTCTGTGCTAATTATTTTAGTAGCCGTTTAGCTATTCTCAAACGTTTAAGAACCCAAGAATGGGAATTATTCTAAGCAGCCTTAATCCTGTTGGTGACAGCAGTCCCTAACTAACCAAGATCAACTTTCTGGCTGGTCAATGGCCAAACGAGGTATCGATCCCTGTATGCTGGTAAGTATAGATAATCACTGGGTAAAGACTTTCTTCTCCATCTGCCAAAAGTGAAGCAAGCTTTACCGCTCTTGAATAGTCTCTCACAGCCTTACAGACAGATGGTATTATGTCCAGAAGAAAGAAGAAGTTTCCCTGTGGTCACAAGGGTTATGGCCAAGTCTGCCATCATTGCGCTCAACTAGATGCCGCTTGGGAAGAAAGAAAACGTCAAAAAAATGCTTGGGAAGCCACTTTTTCCCAGGATCCGATCGATCTGCGGGAATTACCGAAAAATGTGGTACTTAAAGCTAGGGAAATCCTGCAAGGATTGCAAAATCACCGCAATTATCGAGATTTCCACGGTAAACGATTGCGACACGATCGCTTTATTATCAGTATCCCCGTTACCCGCAATTATCGCCTCATCTGTCGCGACCACGGCAATCTTCTCGTCCCAGAAGCGGTGATCTCTCACGAGGACTATAATGTCTGTAAACCGGGTAGGTGAAGCTAATCTTTAGTTCACCTCGGAAGATTTATCCCTGTTTATATCTCCCCAATCCGGCAACCAATTTTCATCGAGAATCTCCTCTAGATTAGCTAACACTTCCCCGGGGAAAATACTGGCATCTAATTTGGTTTCGTCAATAAGCAGATTGCGAGCATCGAGATAACATTTTGCTAAAATTTCCCTTAAATAGGACTTTAAACTGGGACTATCTGCTAAAAGATCAGCAATTTGTAGGCGAAAATTCCTGATTTCTTTTTTCCATCCCGCTTGGTTGTAATCTCGTTGGGATTGCCAGTAGGTTAACTTCAGTAAATGTTCTAGAAGTCGAGTTAAGAGACTCTTAAGCGCTCGTCGATTATTTTTTCCCAAATCTGCTAACTCCTCTAATAAATTCTGCCAATCTACCGCTTGAAAATCCCCCCGACGCAATTGGTTGATAGTGGACTCTAACCAAAGTTGATAATCGCTATCGTAAAGATTTGGGATGGTAATATTCATGATTTTTTACTCCTTAATTGCACTTTTAAGAATCCTTGCTGATAGCTTCCCAATCCGGCAGCCAATTTTCATCGAGAATCTCCTCTAGATTAGCTAACAATTCCCCAGGGAAAATACTGGCATCTAATTGGGTTATATCAATAATTATCTCCCGAGCATCGCTGTAACATTCCTCAAGTATCTCGCATAAATAGGGTTTGAGACTGGGACTATCTCTCAGTAATTTCTTGATTTGTTTCCGAAAGGTTCTAATTTCCCCTTTCCATCCTGCTTGATGATAATCTCGTTGGGATTGCCAGTAAGTTAACTTCAGTAAATGTTCTAAAAGTCGAGTTAATAAACTTTCTAATGCTCGTCGTTCACTTTTCCCCAAATCTGCCAACTCCTCTAATAAATTCTGCCAATCTACCCCTTGAAAATCGCCTTGACGCAATTGGTTGATAGTGTTTTCTAACCAAAGTTGATAATCCCTATCGTAGAGATTTGAAATGGTCATATTCATCATTTTTTACTCCTTAATTGGACTGTTCAGAATCCTTGCTGATAGCTTCCCAATCCGGCAGCCAATTTTCATCGAGAATCTCCTCTAGATTAGCTAACACTTCCAGAGGGAAAATACTAGCATCTAATTCGGTTTCGTCAATAAGCAGATTGCGAGCATCGAGATAACATTCCTGCAAAATTTCTCTTAAATAGAGCTTTAAACTGGGACTCTCTTTAAGAATTTTTTTGATCTGAATCCGAAAATTGCGAATTTCTTTTTTCCATCCAGCTTGATTATAATCCCGTTGGGATTGCCAGTAAGTTAACTTCAGTAAATGTTCTAAAAGTCGAGTTAATAAACTTTCTAATGCTCGTCGTTCACTCTTTCCCAAATCTTCCAACTCCTCTAATAAATTCTGCCAATCTACCCCTTGAAAATCCCCTTGACGCAATTGGTTGATAGTATTTTCTAACCAAAGCTGATAATCGCTATCGTAGAGAGTGGGGATGGTAATATTCATCATTTTTAAAATGGGTAAAAATCAGGAAATAAGGTGCAGGTATCTAAACTATAGAAGAAATTTGGGGCTAATCAATCAGCTAGTTTTGCCAGTTTAGCCGAATTATCCTCTCGATCACATCTAACTGCGAAAAAAACCGCCAAAAAGAGTGATAATAAACCTACCTATTCCCAGAGTAACAAGGAAAGCCCGATGGTGAAAACAGTCATAGGTGTCGATTTAGGTGGAACCGCTATTAAAATTGGTAAATTTGACCAGGAGGGCAATTGTCTCGAATCTCTCAGCTTGCCCACTCCCCAACCCGCTACACCCAAAGAAGTCGCCCATACCATACATCAAGGCATTTGTCAAGTAAATTTAGATAAAAGTTGTCAAGCCATCGGTGTGGGAACGCCGGGTCCGACGGATGCTCAGGGAAGAATTGCCAAAATAGCGATTAATTTGGCAGGATGGCGGGATATTCCCCTGGCCGATTGGTTAGAAGAAAGCACGGGAATGCCGACAATTTTAGCCAATGATGCCAATTGTGCCGGTTTGGGAGAAGCTTGGTTAGGAGCGGGCAAACGCTTTCAAAACTTGATCCTGTTGACCTTGGGAACGGGAGTAGGAGGGGCAATTATCCTCGATGGTAACTTATTTGTGGGCAGTAAGGGAACGGCCGCAGAATTAGGCTTAATAACCCTCAATTTTGACGGTCCATTGTGCAATAGCGGTAATCAGGGTTCCTTGGAACAGTACGCCTCCCTGCAAGCTATTCGCCGGATGACTGGCAAAGAACCGAAGCAATTGGCAGAATTGGCCGAAAAAGGCGATCAAGGGGCTTTACAATTTTGGCAGGGTTACGGTTGTTTACTGGGGGCTGGTATCGCCAGTTTACTCTATGTTCTCACCCCAGAGGCGGTAATTATCGGCGGCGGTATTAGTGCCAGTGCTAAGTTTTTCTTTCCCTCTCTCCTCACAGAAATCGAAAGACGGGTTTTACCTAGTTCCAGAGAAGGATTAGAGGTATTAACGGCTGAGTTAGGTAATCGCGCCGGGATGGTGGGGGCTGCTAAATTAGCTTGGCAATTAATCGACCTTCCCAGAAAGTAGAAATACCGACAGATTCCACATTCTCTTCTAGGTTGAAAACTGTTGCTTTATCCCAATTTAACTTACGCGCTAATTCTTCCTGGGTCAGTCCAGCTTCTTCTCTTGCCTGCGCTAATATAACTCCCAGCTTGAAACTGAGATAACCAGACTCGAAGCCTTGGCAAAATTGACTGTCAGTTTGTTTTCTTCTGTTAATATATTGTTCCACATCACTCATCGTCGAATCTCCTGTTTAAGTAGTCTCGTTTTCGTTGCTGTGCCAAATTAATCTCTTGGGATGGTGTTTTTTGAGTCTTTTTGGCAAATCCGTTCGTTAAAATAATTAAATCATTTTCTCCAAAAAAGCCCAGCAGACGGAATATATTATTGCCAACCTGAACTCTCACTTCCCAAATATCATCAGTATTTACTAATTTTTTAAGGTATTGACTCGGTACAGAATCTAACTCCTGAATTAAGCGTAACACCCAACTTTTTGAGCTTGTTTTCCAGACAGAGAATTTAAAAAATCTTCAACGGGGCTGGCTCCTGACTGGGTACGATAGAAAACAATCTCTTTCATATAATAATCAGTTTAAGGAAACATTTCAATATTTTAGCGATCGCATTTCCTTCGGAGTGTAGTGATTCCATATCGCCAGGCATTGGTGGTGTATTATTTTACATCGTCATCCAATAATTCTGAAAATCCCAAAATCGCTGAAAACCCTGATGCTGACAAGGAAGTAGCGCAGATACTAGCGTCAGCCATGAGGGAGAGAAATGTAAAGATTTATTAAATTGTAGCTTTTAATACAGTTATTTAAGTGTAAATGTGTGTAGTTTTGCTATCTGCCTTCTGTACTGGGTTGGGTTGTTGCTTTACTTGGGTGCTATAGGGTGATCGCACTTAAAATATTTAGCAAAAAAGAGAAGTTAGAATGCTCAAAAACTTAGCCGCCATTTCTACTCCAGTCATTCCTTTTTTATTTTTTCCGACTCAAGCTCAAGCGAGTGTTGCTTTACAAAGCTTTACGGTTAATTCAACGAATTCATTCAGTCAGTTGAGGGGGTTTTATTTTTTGCCTGTGCTTCTACTTATTAAATTTTATTAATTAATTGCTCAAAAGTAGTTTTTTGTGGTAGAAAAAGATTTTTTGGATCGATAGGGTAAAATTTAATAAATATTGTAATTCTATACCATAACGTAAGTTAATTACAGCAGTTATCTTAATGGTGAAATAACTTCTTTATTTGAGGGGTGATTTTCTAGATATTAATTAAGCTTAAAGATGGCATAGCCAACGCATAATTGAAACCAGTTGATTATCATTGGTTAAGTTAGCGGCATTGGTGAGTTTTTTCGTCTCTAATTGCTGATAAATTTCCCTGGCCATTTTTGTTTCAATAGCAGCGCCGATAAAAAAAGTATAAGGATGCTTAGATATTTTTCTAAAAGCATCATCAATTCTCTGCAAAGCAGTACGAGCAGTTTTCCAATGTTCATCTGATCCTGCGGGATCAATCCCACCTTTCAATTCTCCCAAAGCAATGTATAAATCAGCAGATTGTAAGGTTTGTTTTTTGATTTTTTGATTAGCTAATTGCGTCGAATCACATTTTAAAAGGCACAAATCAATATTGTTGTTATTAACAATGGGAACATTGACATTATAAATTATTGTTCTTGGTTGGCTGTTATTTAACCAGCTAACACCTCTAACCAAGATTTCTAGATTAGGTGTCATTTCTTCAGCTTCTCTCCATTGATTATTACTAGAATTGAGCCAATCATAAGCAATTCCTGCTACTCTTAAAGTTGCTAATAGAGAACGAGTAAATTTACTTTGAGCTAAGGAGCCACCCGCGTTTCTCATGATTCCTCCTAAAGTGTCACCCCGAATCAATAGAAATCTATAGACTAACTCCTCGACAAAATTAGTCCCCGCAGGTTCCAGAAAATTGACAATTAATTCTTGAATTGCTTCTACCTTGTCTTGGGGATGTAAATAATTTTTAGCTTTATCAGAAATTCCCGATGCAGTTAATAAAGCCGCTTGAATATCTGGGATGTTTAGTAAATCTCTAGGATTGTTTGCGGTTTGGGCAATAATTTTTAAGGTTCTTGCTTCTGCAATTAAAGGAGTAGCTCTCTGATTTTTTTCTAAGGCTAGAGCAATAAATCCTGAACGGATAGCTTCATAGGTAGTCTCCAAATCACAACTTTGGTTTAAATGCAAGAGATAGGGTTTTTCCATTAAGGCTTTCTCCACACATAAATACATTTTCTTAAAGATTCTCTACCATGAGATCCCATTTGCTGACTACTATTACCTTTTCCCTGAGGAACTACTAAAATATTTTCTACTTTAAATCCAATTTCTTCGGCGATTTTTGACAAAATTAAATCTACAGAAATACTAGCTCCCGCATAACGAACGTTATCATTAATCATACAAAAAATACCAGAGGATTTCATAACCCGAAAGCATTCATAAATTAGACAAGACATTTCCAGAAAATACCCCCTAATCATCCGAGGAATACCATGGTTATTTAAGGCCTTGCTTGATTTTAATTCCTCTAAATAACCTAGGATACTTTCTAATAATTTTTGACGATCAGTTATGGCAATGGCTGGCGACCAATGTTCATTTATTTTTAGTAACTCTTTGGGTTTATTTTCAACAGTGCAACTAAGCATTTGTTGACGTAATTGTTTTAATTGTAGTTGATCTATTCCCAACAGAGCCAATTCCAAAGCGTAGATACGAGTATAATCATAGCGATTACAATAAGGAGGAGAAGTAATAATAGAATCGTATTTTTCTGAGGAAATCTCTGGCAAAATCTCAAGACAAGAACCTTGATATAGTTGAATTTTTCCCCGAGGATAATCTCTAGAAAAAAGTTCCAATTGTTGCTGACTAGGCTCTAAATCTGCGAGAATTTCTCGTAACTTGCTATGTAGGGCAATTTTAAAGTCTAAAATTTTTCCTTTGTCAAATATATTTTTGCCCTGTTGTTTACCAGAACGATAATCCCAACGGAGGTATTGACCATCTTTTCTAGTATAGCTAATTGATTCGAGAATAGAAAGTAAGGCAAATTTTAAGATCGCTTGCACTCGCTCATTCTCTTGGGCAATCAACCCTAAGTAACTTTCTATACAAGCCTGATTTTCTTGGGGATATGCTCCTTGAGTAATTGGTAATTCTAATAACTTAATTTTGTAATCTACCTGTTGCCAAAGGCTATGGTTAGACCAATACTCTAGACGATGTATATCATCACTATTTAAGCCATTTTCTAAAATTTGTCTAGTAATAATTAATTCCTGTCCAATCGGCAATAGTTCTATTCCATCTGCTGATAAACCCCTGGCTGCCGCCGCAAATAAAGTTGTTCCGCTCCCGGCGAAAGGGTCTAGTATTTTTCCTTGTTTGATACCATATTTTTCTAGAAGATAAACTATCAGATCAACGGAAAAACCCTCTTTATATTTATACCAGCGATAAACCGGTTGGTTCTTATTACCTTGAAAACTCACTAGGGTACGAGATAATTGCTCAGAATCAAGTAATTTGTCTTGAAAATAATTAAATAATTCTTGATCGAGATTGTTGATTTCTAACAATCTTTCTGCTACATTAACTGAACCATTAATCATTTAGGTTTACTGGCGAAATTGCCGAAAAATAATTATCAGAGTTTATCTTTATTTGAGGGGTAATTTTAATCGGTGGGGAAAGGGCGATACTTAAGGGTTAATTCTCGCACCGATTCCCCTAGATTTAATCTCAATCCCCTAGACAAATACCCAAACCCCTGGCGGTTTTGACTAAAGTTTCTTCGAGATCGACGATGCGATAGGTTTTAATCGCCTCCTCGATGGGAACACTGACCACTTGCCGATTTTGCCAGGCCACCATGCGATCGAATTCCCTCCTGGCGATCAGATCCACGGCCGCCACCCCAAAAGCCGCCCCCAGTAAGCGATCCATCGGAGAAGGAATACCCCCCCGTTGAATGTGGCCCAGGAAAGTCACTCTCGTTTCGGCCCCGGTTTCCCTGGCAACTTCTTCGGCTAAATAGCGACCGATACCCCCGAGACGATCTTCCCCTAGGGCTTCCTTTTGCACTAGGCGATTGCCGGTTTCGGTACGCACAGCCTCGGAGACAATAATCAGAGAAAACTGTTTATCCATACGCTGCCGCTGCCGGATCTTCTCGCAGACCTTCTCTAGTCGATAGGGAATTTCGGGAATGAGAATGATATCGGCCCCCCCCGCAATACCGGCAGCCAGGGCGATATGGCCGGCATCTCTACCCATAACTTCTAGAATCATCACCCGGTTATGACTAGCGGCGGTAAAATGGAGGCGATCAAGGGCTTCTGTGGCGATATTAGTAGCTGTATCGAAGCCGATGGAGACTTCTGTAGCTCCCACATCATTATCGATGGTTTTGGGGATACCAATCAGATTAATACCTCCCTGTTGGGCAATACGGCGCAAAATCGCCAGACTACCATCGCCACCGATGCCGATCAGGGCATCCAGTCCCAGACTATGATAGCCGTCGATGATGTCCTGAGAGCGATCGATCAGGGTTCCATCCGGCATCGGGAAAGCGAAGGGATCCCCCTTATTGGTAGTACCGAGAATTGTTCCCCCCATCACTAACAGGCGATCGACTCCTTCAAGATCAAAGATCGTGGTTTTGGGGGGACGGCTAACTAATCCGTTAGTTGCTTCTCGAATACCCACCACTTCCCAGCCATAATTGCCACTGGCATGGTGGACAACGGCACGAATGGCGGCATTTAAACCCGCACAGTCGCCACCACTGGTGAGAATTCCAATTCGTTTTTTTTCACCCATAGGTTTTTGTCAGGAGATTAACAAATCTATATTTAGGGAAAAGTTGCGGATAATGCCTAAAAATTAAGAAAGTTTCTAGATCGTCTCTGACAGCTAGGGGCAATTCTCATTTTAAGGTTTCATGACATAAAAAGCCTTATAACAAGAGGGTTGTACAATTCTTAACAATTTTAGTGATCGCTGAAACGGCGCAAAATCGTTCTGAATTTATTTTTGCTGCCTTACCTAGCAAGACTCCTACGAATGATAAGCACTGGTTATCACACAAAGTTGAGAAGATACGTTCCTTGTTGACGGCGGTTATCTGAAGATAATAGATTCAAAGTTGTTCTTTTGTGCTAAGCTGTTAGTAGCTGATTGGGGTTCACCGAATTGTTGGGTACAAGTCAGGTTGCTCTGACAAGCCTCTTGATGGGAAGTTACCTAGTGGTGTACTTCATTTTTGGATTGGTGAGTTAATTAGATTAAAAATGAAAAATCCTCCTTATATTCAAGATTGGTTCAGCCAACAGGTGACAAAATTCAGCCAGCAGATTGCAATTAGTTATGGCGTGCGACAGTTCACCTATAATGATCTTGAAAGAAAAGCAAATCAACTAGCTAATTTTCTCATTTCTCAAGGTGTAATTAAGGGTTCATTAGTGGGAATTTGCTCAGAGGACTGTTTACAAAATATTGTCGCTATAATTGGAATTCTAAAAGCGGGTTGTGTGTTTGTACCTCTTTCGCCTAAATTACCTATTTCTCGTCTTGAAATGGTTATTTCAGACATTAATTTACAATGGATAGCTGTTGATAATAATGGACTTGAAATATTCAGTCGTTTACGGGAAAACATCTTAGCTAATCTCAATCTGATCACTCAAGAGGAAAAAGTTGTTCAACCAAAAGATTTGGCTTTTCTATCTTTAAAAAGTTACTCCCTTAATCAAGATTTTAATACACCGACAATCAGGTCAGAACCAGATGATATGTGCTATCTCTATTTTACCTCTGGTTCAACGGGAAAGCCTAAAGCTATTGCTGGTCGTCTTAAGTCTATTAAGAATTTTATTGATTGGGAAATTGAAACGTTAAACCTTAAAAATTCAACTCGTTTTAGTCAATTAATAAACCCTTCTTTTGATGCGTTTTTGAGAGACATATTTGTTCCTTTGTGTTCAGGGGGAGTGGTGTGCGTCCCTGAGTCTGTTGATACTATTTTAGATGGGAGAAAACTGGTTCAATGGCTTGACCGTGAAAAGATCAATGTGATTCATTGTGTTCCCTCTTTATTTCGCTCAATTCTCAATGAAGACTTAAATCCACAATTATTCTCTAATTTACAATATATTTTATTATCAGGAGAACCAATTTATGGAGGAGATGTGGCGAGATGGAGTCAGACATTCGGAGACAGAGTCCAATTAATCAATCTCTATGGTGCATCGGAAACAACCATGACGAAATTTTGCTATTTTATTAAATCTTCAGATCAACAGCGTCAAATTATTCCGATTGGACAACCAATAAAAGGAGCAGCTGCTTTAGTTGTTGATGAAAGAGGAAGAATTTGTCCCACAGGAATGATCGGAGAAATTTATGTTCGTACTCCCTATAGAAGCTTAGGGTACTATCAGCAAGATGCTTTAACAAATGAGGTTTTTGTTGTCAATCCTTTCAGCAATAATCCCAATGATTTGATCTATAAGACTGGAGATATGGGAAGAGTTTCAAGTGATGGCAATTTTGAATATTTAGGACGTAAAGATCGACAAGTTAAAATTAGGGGTATTAGAATTGAATTAGGAGAAATTGAGAATTATTTACGACTTTCTTCTGCTATTAAAGAGAGTGCAGTAATCGATATTAATGATACCGAGGGGAATAAATATCTCTGTGCTTATTTGGTCTTGAAACACTCTGTTGAAGTAAGAGAGATTCGAGAATATTTAAGGGATTTTCTGCCGGAGATGATGATTCCTTCTTCCTTTGTTATCATGGAAAGTTTACCAAAAACAATTTCAGGAAAAATTGATCGCAAATCTCTTCCATCTCCGACTCAAAACAATCGAAAATATGTTGCACCTCGAACACCGATAGAAATAAGATTGGCAGAAATTTGGACGCAGGTTTTGAATATTCAACAGATAGGAATTGATGATAACTTTTTTGAATTAGGAGGTCATTCCTTGTTAGCAACTCAATTAGTTTCTTGTATTAGTAGAGCTTGGCAAGTTGAAATTCCTTTAAAACTGCTGTTTGATTCTCCAATATTAGCGACTCAAGCTGAAAGTATTGAGACATTACTTTGGATGAAAAATCATTCTTCAGCACTTTTAGAGGAGCTATCAGAGGAGGGAGAATTATGAATCAATCGACAAACCATACTACAATTATTGAATTTCTTGCTAATTTACGTAGTAATAACATTAAAGTTTGGGTAGAAGGAAATCGCCTCCGTTATCATGCACCCAAAGGAACAATGACATCAGACTTACTCTCAGAGTTATCGGCAAAAAAAGGAGAAATTATAGAAATTTTAGGACAAAATCAAGAAAATAAACCTTCAAATTCAGGCATTTATCCTCTTCCACGAGTAGGAGATATTCCCCTATCTTTTACACAACAACGTTTATGGTTTTTAGAAAAGTTGATACCTAACAGTTCTATCTATCATATTTGTGGAGGAATTCGACTGCAAGGATTGCTGAATATAATCGCTTTAGAACAAAGTTTAAATGAGATTATCTCTCGCCACGAAATTTTGCGAACAGGTATTCAAGTAGTTTTAGGAAAGCCAAAACAAGTCATTTTCCCTTCTTTGAACTTAAATCTTAATCAGGTGGATCTTCGCTCAATACCGAAGTTGCAGAAACAAGCTGAAGTAGAACTCTTAAGTCAAAAAGAAGCTCAAACTTCTTTTAATTTAGCTCAAGCTCCCTTGATGAAAGCCAGTCTTTTTCAATTAGAAGAGTTTGATTATGTTTTAATTTTAATTTTTCATCATCTAGTGTTTGATGCTTGGTCAATGAATGTGTTAATTAAAGAATTAGGGATTTTATATGAAGCCAAATGTCAAGAAAGCCCGTCTGCTTTGCCTAAACTTCCCCTACAATATGCAGATTTTGCCATCTGGCAACGACAAGAACTACAAGAAGATTTAATACGTCAACAGCTGAGTTACTGGAAACAAAAATTAGGCGGTAAGCTCCCCCTGCTACAATTGCCCACTGATTATTCTTGTCCATCTTCCCCTTCATTTGAGGGAGAGAGTCAGTCTTTTATTCTGTCTCAATCCTTGAGTCAAGCTTTAAAACAACTAAGTCAGAAACAAGGAGTTACTCTCTTTATGCTTCTGTTAGCAGCGTTTAAAACCTTACTTTATCGTTATACTAATTTAGATGATATATTAGTTGGAACTGCAACCGCAGGCCGCGCTTATCCTGAATTAAATGATTTAATCGGTTGTTTTGTAAATACTTTAGTTTTACGCACTGCTCTAGCGGGAAATCCTTCTTTTATTACCTTATTACAAAGAGTTCGGGACACAGCAATCGCCGCTTATGCTTCTCAAGATGTACCGTTTGAGAAACTGGTAGAAGAATTACAACCAGAGCGAGATTTAAGCCATTCTCCCTTGTTTCAAGTAGGATTTGCCTTTTATAATGTGCCAAGCTCCCATTTGAACCTACAAGGTTTAACCTTAAGTTCTTTTTCTGTAGAAACTAAACAAGCGAAATTAGATTTAATCTTATCTTTAAAAGAAATCGAAACAGGATTAGCTGGTCGTTTAGAATATCGAACTGATTTATTTAAAGCGACTACTATTAAGCGAATCATTGGACATTTTAAAACCTTATTAAACAGTATTGTTAAAAATCCTGAACAACCCCTAAATCAATTGTATTTATTAACGAAAAAAGAGCGTCAAAAGCTACTGTACGACTGGAATCAAACTCAAAAAGAAGGCGGAGGCCAGCTTTGTGTTCATCGGCTATTTGAAAATCAAGTGAAACGCACACCCGAAGCAATTGCTGTGATGTTTGAGGATCAATTAATTAGCTATCAGGAATTAAACCGACAAGCGAATCAATTAGCTCACTATTTAAGCAATTTAGGCATAAAATCAGGGGAGCGAGTGGGAGTTTATCTAGAGAGATCTCCCTTAGTTATTGTAAGTATTTTAAGCATTTTTAAGGCTGGTGGTGTTTATGTTCCTTTAGATGCCACTTATCCTCAAGAACGTTTAAGTTTTATGGCATCTGATGCTAATATAGCAGTTCTACTGACGCAAACAAATCTTAAACATTATTTCTTAAAGAAGACCGTCTCTATCGTCTATTTAGACCAAGAAAAAGGCAAAATTAGCCAATTCAGTCCGCTTAATCCTTCTCTAACCGTCAACCCCCATGACTTGGCTTATATTATTTATACTTCTGGTTCAACCGGTCAACCGAAAGGGGTGCTTTTAGCGCATCAAGGACTTAGTAATTTAGCTGAGGCTCAAAGTGAACTATTTGCAGTGGAAACAGATAGTCGAGTGCTTCAATTTGCCTCCATTAGCTTTGATGCTTCAATCAGTGAAATTTTTATGTCTCTAGTCAAAGGAGCAAGACTTTGCCTCATTAGTCAGGATACTTTTCTTAACTATCATAAATTAATCGAAGTTTTACAAGATTATGAGATTACAGTTTTAACATTACCCCCATCGATTTTAGCCATGCTTCCTGAAGGACAATTTCCCGATTTACAGACCTTAATTGTAGCAGGAGAAGCTTGTTCTGGGTACTTAGTAAAGCGTTGGTCAAATCAATGTCGTTTCTTCAATGCTTATGGTCCGACAGAAGCCACCGTTTGTGCAACTATTGCTGAATGTACTCAATCTCTAGATGCTCCATCCATTGGTGTTCCCATTGCTAATACTCAAGTTTATCTTCTAGATTCCTATTTGCAACCTGTTCCTATTGGTATTATCGGAGAATTATATATTGGTGGAATTGGTGTTGCTCAAGGTTATCTCAATCGTCCTGAATTGACAGATGAAAAATTTATTCCTAATCCTTTTATTCAAGATTATGATCGAGAAAAATTTCCACGAAATGCTTTTTATCAAACAAAAATTTATAAAACAGGCGATTTAGCACGCTATCTCCCCGATGGAAAGATTGAATTTCTCGGACGCATTGATGATCAAGTAAAAATCAGGGGAATCCGAATTGAACTAGGGGAAATTGAAGCAAGAATCTGCCAATATCCCCTAGTAAAAGACTGTGTAGTAGCGGCTTATCAAGCTGACACTGGACAACATTTAGTCGCCTATTTGGTTGCTCAAGATGCTTTGAGTATTAATCAAAAACAACTTAAAGCATATCTGCAAAATTACTTACCTATATCTATGATTCCTTCCCAAATCATAATTTTAGACGCTTTTCCTTTGACATCCAATGGTAAAGTCAATCGTAAAGCTCTACCGATTCCCGCTCAATGCCAAACCCTATCCTCAGAAAAATCGGTAATTCCTCGGGATAACTTAGAACTAAAACTGACTCAAATTTGGGAACATTTGCTCAAGCGTCAACCGATTAGCATCACCGATGACTTTTTTGATATGGGTGGACATTCTTTACTCGCATTACAATTAATGGCGATCATTGAACAAGAATTTAACATTGAGTTACCTTTATCCATTTTGTTCTCAAGGGGTACAATTGAACAGTTAGCTATCCTATTGCGTCAATCCTCTTCTATATCATCATCACCTTCACCATTAGTACCTATTCAAACCGTCGGCTCCCAGCCTCCTTTATTTTGTCCTCATCCTATTGGTGGCAATGTTTTGGGATATATTGCTTTAGGACGTTATCTTAGCCCAGATCAACCTTTTTATGCCTTAGAAGCTCCTGGTCTTGATGGGAAACAAGCTCCCTATACCCGAATCCCTGATTTAGCCGCTTATTATATCAAGGCTATACAAACTATTAAACCAATCGGTCCCTACTTTTTAGGGGGTCATTCTTTTGGCGGATTAGTGGCTTTAGAAATGGCGCAACAACTGCAAAAACAAGGTCACGAAATAGCCTTCCTTGTTCTTATGGATACACCTGCACCTATTCGAGGAAACAAAACTGAAGTCATTGATGATGCTACCTGGCTGGTTAAACGAGCGAAAGTTTTAGAACGCTTTTTTGGGATTAAAATAGGAGTTAATGAGATAGAGATCAACTCTTTAACTCCTCAAGCACAATTTAGCTACTTTTTAGCAAAATTGAGACAGGCTAATCTTATTCCCCCCGATGCGGGCGAAAATATGATTCACTCCCTTTTAGCGGTACAAAAAGCTAGTCATCAAGCACTAATTGATTATGTTCCCTCAATTTATCAAGGAAAAATTACTCTTTTACGAGCGACTGATCGGTTAATTGAAGATGCTCAGGGGGTATATGCTGACTGTTTTTGTAAATCTGATTTAGGTTGGTGTGAGTTGACGACCGAACCCGTAGAACAATACAATGTACCAGGAGACCATATCACGATGTTAACAGAACCTTATGTTAAAGCATTAGCAAGTCAATTAAAGACAATGATCAAGCTGGGTTATCATGTAAGTGGTTGATTTTTTAAAATTCTCATTACTTAATAATTAAGGATGATTTTATGTGTGGTATTTGTGGCTATTTTGATCTTAAAAAAGAAAAAAGTCCAGACCAGAAAATCTTAGAAGCAATGGCTAATAAGATCATTCATCGTGGGCCAGATTCTTCGGGTTATTTTTTGGACAACTACGGTGGTATGGGTTTTCGGAGATTGAGTTTAATTGATCTTCAAGGAGGTGAGCAACCCCTTTATAATGAAGACAAATCAATCGTATTAGTTTGCAATGGCGAAATATTTAATTATCTTGAATTAAGGGATGACTTACAAAAAAAAGGACATAAATTTAGAACTCATACTGATGTTGAAGTGTTAATTCATTTATATGAAGAATATGGTTGTGATTTTTTAAACAAACTTAATGGTCAATTTGCTTTTGCTTTATACGACATTAAAGAACAAACATTAGTATTAGCGAGAGATCAAATGGGGATTTGTCCTCTTTTTTATACGATTGTCGAGCAAAATTTAATTTTTGGCTCAGAAATTAAAGCCATTTTAGAACACCCTCTTGTTGTTCCTGAAGTGGACTTAACCGGTTTAGATCAAATTCTAACTTTTCCCGGATTGATTAGTCCCAGAACGATGTTCAAAAATATACAAAGCTTAAAAAGCGGTCATTACCTAATCCTTAAAGATTGCCAAATTAAGATAAGGGAATATTGGGATTTAGATTATCCAAAAATAGGTGAAAGTCCAGTTTATCGTTCAGAAATATATTATACTGAAAGACTACAAGAACTTCTCAAGCAATCAATCAGCTATCGCTTACAAGCTGATGTTCCAGTTGGGTTATATCTGAGTGGAGGATTAGATTCTTCCCTGATTGCAGCAATGGTTCAGGAGATGCGTCCTGATTATCAAATAGACTCTTTTTCTATTGGTTTTGAAGATAAAAATATATGTGAAAGTTATTATCGTGATATTTTACTAAGACAATTAAATTTTAGACATCACGAGATTAGGTTTAATGAACAAAGTATTGGTGAAAGTTTAGGTAAAGCAATTTATCATGCTGAGTGTCCTCTAAAAGAAACCTATAATACCGCATCATTAGCTCTTTCAAGTTGTGCAAATCGTCATAACATTAAAGCAATTTTAGCCGGAGAAGGTGCTGATGAATTATTTGCGGGTTATGTTGGTTATCGTTTTGAACAAGCTCAACAAAATCAGGCTTTTTCTACTAATAGTAATTATAATTTAGAAACAATTTTAGAAGAAGAATTGAGTCTAAAAGTATGGGGAGATAACCAGCTATTTTACGAAAGAAATTTATATGCTTATCAAGAAACTAAACTGGCTTTGTATTCAGCAAAACTGAGAGAACAATTTTATCAATTTGACTGTCTTAATTTTGAAGTAGTTGACCATGAAAAAATTAAAAATCGACATCATTTACATAAAAGATCGTACCTTGATTTTAAGTTAAGATTATCAGATCATTTAGTGGCAGATCACGGAGATCGGATGGCTTTAGCCAACTCTGTTGAAGCACGTTATCCTTTTTTAGATATACATTTAGTAGAATTTTCAACAAAAATTCCTCCCGACTTAAAACTGAATAAATTAGAGGAAAAATATATCCTTAAACAGATCGCAAAAAACCTGATTCCTTTAGAAATTATTCATCGAGAAAAATTTGCTTTTCATACTCAAGGTAGTCCTAATATCTTAAAGCAAAATATTGAATATATTGATTATTTACTATCAAGTGAGGTAATTAAAAAACAAGGTTATTTTGATCCTGTTATAATCCAAAAGCTAAAGCAAAAATATCAGCAAAATAATTTTAGGTTAAATCTTCCTTTTGACCTAGATTTACTAATTATTCCCCTTTCGCTTGGTATATTCTTAGAGCAATTTAATCTTTGAGACCCGAAGGTTTGACATTGCCGATAGCCGTGTTATACTAGAGCTACGCCACACGAGGCATTACTTTTCAGTGACAGCATTTTCTTCTGGTTTAGTTTGTGGTATCACTGAACAAGCACATTGATAAGGAAAAAACCCATGAGTAAATTAAATGCCGTCAGACGAAAATCAATTCAAGTTGAAACCCAAAAAATAATTAAAATAAGCTATTCTGAGCCAGATCAATCCTTGCCAATGGTCGTCAAACCTAGCTTGGAAGGCTTAAATCTACTGAGTTGGGTCAAAAATAATCGAGAGTTTATTGATGAAAACTTGTCTCAACATGGTGCTATTTTATGGCGAAACTTTTGCATTAAAAGCATTTTAGAATTTGAACAGTTATTGCAAGAGATTTGGGGTGACTTATTAGACTATACTTATCGCTCCACACCCCGATCAAAGGTACAAGGGAAAATTCATACTTCCACCGAATATCCCGCTCATCAAACCATCCCGTTACATAATGAAATGTCCTATAGTTGTAGTTGGCCGCTTAAAATTGCCTTTTTTTGTCAAAAAGCCGCTACAGAAAGAGGGGAAACCCCGATCGCTGATAGTCGTAACTTATTAAAATTACTTTCTCCTCAAATTGTTAACCAGTTTGAAGAAAAAAAGCTTCTGTATGTGCGAAACTATGGAGCAGGTTTAGATTTAACTTGGCAAAATGTTTTCCAAACTGAGGAAAAAAGCCTTGTGGAAGCTTACTGTCGTCAGCAGGGTATTGACTGGGAGTGGAAAGAAGGTGATCGCCTAAAAACTTGGCAAGTTTGTCAAGCAACTGCTGTTCATCCACAAACGGGAGATAAAATTTGGTTTAATCAGGCGCATTTGTTTCATGTATCTAGCTTAGAGCCAAATATTCGAGATTTGGTTTTGAGTGAGTATAAAAGTGAAGATTTACCTCGTAATGTTTATTATGGAGACGGTACGGCAATTGACGATCAGATCATTGCTGAAATTAATCACTGTTATCAACAAGAAACG
Organism: Microcystis sp. Msp_OC_L_20101000_S702; assembly: GCF_007095705.1. NCBI lineage: Bacteria > Bacillati > Cyanobacteriota > Cyanophyceae > Chroococcales > Microcystaceae > Microcystis > Microcystis sp. Msp_OC_L_20101000_S702. The sequence goes on along the minus strand of NZ_SFBO01000048.1, from coordinate 20,994 downwards.
GTTATGTTTTCTTGGCAATCAGGAGACATACTCCTCTTAGATAATATGCGATTTTCTCATGGAAGAATGCCTTATGTAGGACAGCGAAAAGTTGTGGTGGGAATGGCACAACTTTACTCAAACAATATCATCAAACAAGCCGAGGTAAACTAAGTGACAGAATTAATCAACCATCGACCCTCCGAAAAGCTCTCGACTATTGCACACCCTATTAATTGCTCTTAAATTAGTCTAGCTGGCAAGGAGACCTAGGGACTAAAGCGCAGTTAAAATACACCAATTCAATTCCCCAAAAAATGTAGGAGGTAAAAATGACTAACACAACGGCTCTAAAATGGCTTAATCTTTCTCAAGAAGAATTAAATAATTATCCTGATTTACTGGTTCAAATTTATCAAGAAAAAGTACATGGAACGCTAATTAAGCAAGTTTTTTCTCCAGCAGAAATGAATCAAGTAGCTCAGAAGATTAAAGCTAATGAAGTGGATTTACATCCGACTGTTTTTGGAGCAACGATTGGATTGAGCTTGTCTCAAAAGATCACCAGTGATAGAGATTATTTTCAAGAAGCAGATAAGTTTAGAAAAATCGTAAAGCAGCTATTTGTGACTAATTTTGAAAAAAAAATTGAGTCAATTATTAGTCAAATTTCAGGAGGTGCAGAAATAGAAATTCCTCAAGAAAACAGCAGGTACTATACTCCAGCAACTATTCGGTTAGTTAATCCTCAAACAGGGGGGATTCCTCCTCATACGGGTAGCGAATTTTTATACAATGCGGGATACGATTTTTTGAAAAATCAAGCTGATTTAGCAGATTCAATGAGTTATTTTTTAGTAATTGACAAACCAGAGTCTGGAGGCGAATTAGTCATTTATGACCTATTTTTGAGTGCGACGGATAAAACACAAGAAGATTTATTAGCATTTTTCTTGGATGTTAAGACAAAGATTGATGTCTGTTCTCAAATATCTCTTAATCCTGATGTAGGAGATATGATTATTTTTAAAGGAAGCACGATTATGCACAAAGTAGCTAATGTTGAAGGAACCCAAAAACGGCTCACGATAGGAGGATTTTTAGCTTTCTCTCACGAGGAGCGAAGTAGTGGTGAAGGTGAACACAAAAAAATCTATTATTGGAGTTAAAGCATCAGCTAATTTATATTTTGTTTTTATGAAGGAGAGCAACACAATGAAAACTCAATCATCTCAAGCTCAGGTGATTACCCGTCAGGTTACAGATTTGGCTGATATCCCAGATATATTATCTGAAATCCGTCAAGAAACCGTACAGGGAATTATTATTAAGCAAGTTTTCTCACAACGCGAAATGCAACAACTTGCTCAATATGTTCAATCCCTAGAAGCAGGATTTTTCCCAACTCGTTATGGTAAAACTTATGGATTAAGTTTATCGGATATAGAAGGAAATAAAGCCAATTATTTAGACAAAGCAGAACAGTTTAGAAAAATGCTGATTGACGCTTTACCGATTGATTTTGAAGCGAGGATTACTCAGATATTTAAGCAACTTTCAAATGGGAGAGCTATCTGTTGTCCTCAAGAAGATGCAAAAAAATATACTCCTGCAACCATTCGTTTTGTTCCTCCCAATCAACCCGGAATTGTTGCTCATGTAGATAGTGAATTTACTTATAGTCCTAACTATTCCTATTTACATCAAATAGCAGATGTTCCTAACTGTTTTAGTTATTTTATTGTGGTTAATAAACCCACTCATGGCGGTGAATTAATTCTTCATCAACTTTATTTTAATTCAGATGAACTGAAGAATCTGAAAACAGGACTCAATCAATTTATTATGGATAAAAAGCAAAACTTAAATCATTATTCTCAACAATCTTTTGAGCTTTTTGAAGGAGATTTAGTGATTTTTAAGTCAAGCACAATTACCCATGAAATTGCTTATGTTTCTGGAGCAATAACTCGAATAACTATAGGGGGATTTTTGTCAATCTCCCATGACAATCAAAAGATTTATTATTGGAGTTAGTCAGTTTTGACTAAATGGACTCGCTGCAAGTATAGGCGATTTAATCAATTTAAACCCTTTGAATAATTAAGTTAAAAAAGATGATAAATTCTGAAAAAATCGAAGGCTTTCGTCTTTCTCCACAACAAAAACATCTCTGGTTATTAGCTCAAGAAAATCCGAGCTCTTATTACCGAACTCAAGGCTCATTTTTGTTAAAAGGCGTTTTAGACAAAGAGTGCTTATTAAAGTCTTTAGCCCTGACTATTGAGCGCTTAGAAATTCTGCGAACGGCTTTTTATAATTTGCCAGAAATGACAATTCCTTTGCAAGTTATTAAAGCTCCTTATTTTCCGGTAGTTGAGCAGTACAATTGCCAAAAAGACTCGAAAGAGAAACAATTAAACAAACTAGAAGCTATTTTTAACGAAAGACTTCAAAGACCTTTGGATATAGAAAAATTACCTTTTTTGGAGGTTACTTTAATTGAATTATCTGTCAATGAAATTATTTTAGTTATTAGTTTACCTAGTTTATGTGCAGATCGTTCATCTTTAAGTTATTTGATGGCAGAAATTGTCAGTTGCTATGATCAACAAGAAAGCGAAGTTACAAGAGATGAACCCTTTCAATATATAGATTTTTCAGAGTGGCAAAATGAGTTATTAGAATCAACAGAAACCTTAGCAGGAAGAGAGTATTGGCAGGAGGAAAACACGCGAGAAAATATAAGTCTTGAACTTCCTTTATCCCGTCAAAACTATCGGGAGCTTGTCAGTGATTTCGAGCCAAAATTCGTTTCTGTTACCTTAGAGCAACAACAACTTGAATCTTTAAAAGATTTAGCTCAAAAGTATCAAGTTTCAGAGCAGGATTGGTTGTTAAGTTGCTTTCTGATTTTATTGTCAAGAATGACATCTCAAGAAGAAATTAGTTTAGGACTTGCTTGTGATAATCGTCACTATGAAGATTTATCCCAAAGTATAGGATTAATGACTAAATATTTACCCTTATCTGTTACCTTAGATTATTCTTTAAGTTTTGTTAATTTTTGTCAACAAATTGCTCAAAAAAATAAAGATTTTAGTCAATGGCAAGATTATTTCATACCTCAAGTAGGAGAATTGGTCAAACAGGGAATCACTTTTGAGGTAGAGTTAAACGCTAATAAAAATATTCATTTAACCGATCTAGATTGGTCATTGATCCAACAATTTTCTTGTCTGCAACCTTATCAATTAAATGTCTGTTGTCTGCGCTATGCACAGAATATTGAAATTGAATTTCACTATAATTCAAATAGTTTTTCTTCAGAAGTTATCGAAAATTGGTTGCAAAATTATTGTACTTTACTTATGAATGTTAGTGCTAATCCTCGGCAAAAAATAGAAGCTTTAGATATTTTAACTGATCAGCAGAAAGAACGAATTTTATTACAGTTTAATCCTAGTCTAGTTACACAAAAAAGTGAAAATTATTTAAATACTTCTTGCATCCATCATCTTTTTGAAAAGCAAGCAAAAATAAACCCTCAAGAGATTGCCTTGGTGTTTGAAGACGAAAGCTTAACCTATGATCAACTCAATCTACTTTCTAATCGATTAGCACACCATTTACACAATTTAGGACTACAACCCGATGAGCGAGTCGGACTTTGTTTAGAGCGATCGCATTGGATGGTGATTAGCTTATTAGGAGTTCTTAAAGCGGGAGGAGCTTATGTCCCTTTAGATCCGACTTTACCGCCGGAACGGATCAAATTTATGATCGAAAATAGTCAAGCGCGATGGGTTGTTACGCAGCCAAACCTAACATCTTTGCTATCTCTTAATTTAGCTCAATTGGTAATTTTAGACAACGAGAGAAATATCCTAGATGGTTACAGCGAAGAAAATTTACAAACGGAAGTTAAACCAGAAAATTTAGCATATATTATTTATACCTCTGGTTCCACAGGAAAACCTAAAGGAGTCGGGATTGAACATCGACAACTTTTCAACTATTTAGAGGGAATTAAAGAGCGTTTAAATTTACCTTTAGGAGCCAGTTATGGGTTAATTTCAACCTTTGGTGCTGATTTAGGCAATACTGTTATTTTTCCCTCTTTATGCGGTGGAGGCTGCTTACATATTATTTCTCAAGAAAAGATGACCGATCCGATAGCTTTAGCAAATTATTACCAAAAAAAAGGAGAAATTGACTGCTTAAAGATTGTTCCTAGTCATTTATCGGCTTTACTTAATGAATCTCCTAATCCATCACAACTTTTACCCAAAAAATGTCTTGTCTTAGGAGGAGAAACGACGACTTGGCGGTTAATCGAAACCATCCAATCTTTAGCTCCCCATTGTCGAACTATTAATCATTATGGACCAACAGAAACAACAGTTGGTGTTCTTACCTATGAGATAACTCAATCTACAATTGAGCGGGTAACAAAATCCGTTCCTTTGGGGATACCTTTACCGAACACCCAGATATTTTTGTTAGATTCACAGCTAAGACCGGTTCCCATCGGTTTTCCAGGGGAAATCTATATTGGAGGAGAGAATCTAGCAAGAGGTTATCTTAACCAATCCTCTTCATCTGATGATTCTTTTAATCAGCATTTTAGCTTAAAAGTTCAAAATAGCTACTTAAAGCTAAAAATTACCAAAGGACAGTGGTTTAATCAAGAAGCAAAATTTAAGATCACAACTACTCATAATAGAAGATATAGCTCCAAAAATCAGAAAATTAAACTGTCAGAGCGACTTTATCGTACAGGAGATTTAGCTCGTTATCTGCCTGACGGAAATATTGAATTTTTAGGACGAGTTGATCATCAAGTCAAACTACATGGTTTTCGCATCGAGTTAGGAGAAGTGGAAAGCCAATTAATGAATTATCCAGCTATCACAAGCGTAAAGGTACTGGTTTTAGAATTCACTAAGGGAGAAAAACAACTGGTGGCTTATCTAGTTCCTGATGGTAAGAATAGACCTAAAGTTGCAGAGTTACGCCAGTTTCTGGAAAAAAGCTTACCAAAGTTTATGATTCCCAGTCGCTTTGTCTTTTTAGAGCGTCTTCCCTTAACCCAAAATGGCAAGTTAGATAGTAAAAAATTACCCTTACTTGAAACGGGAAGAGAGCAGATAGAATCAGATTATGTTGCACCAAATACTGAGAACGAGAAGATTTTAGCGAAGATTTGGTCAGAGGTTCTTCATATTGATCGAGTTGGCTTAAATGACAATTTTTTTGAGTTGGGAGGTGATTCAATTTTAAGTATTCAAATCGCCGCTAGAGCGAAAGTATTAGGCTTAAATTTAAAACCGATTGACCTTTTTCAGTATCAAACCTTTGCTGAATTAGTAAAAATCCTGAAAAATCAGGAAATAAAACTAGAATTAGGTGACAATAAAGGCGAAGTTCCTTTAACTCCTATCCAAGAGTGGTTTTTTCAACAATCTTTGAGTAATCCCCATCACTGGAATATGTCAATTTTGCTAGATATTCCCTGGGATTTATCAAGAACAGAGACAGAAACCCTTGTCAATGCCTTAATTGCTCATCATGATAGTTTAAGATTGAGGTTTTCGCCAACTGAAAACGGTTGGATTCAGCGTTACACAGAAGTTAAAGACATAACTCCTTGTTTAGAAATAGATTTGGCAAAAGTTACTGACGCAGCTTTATCAAGTATTTTAGGTATTGAAGCAACTAAGATACAAAAAAGTTTAAGTTTAGATAATCCTCTTTTGTTACGGGTTGTTAGGTTTAATTTAGGCAAAAAATGGGGAGTGCGTTTGTTATTTGTCGTTCATCATCTTCTGATGGATGGCATTTCTTGGCGCATTTGGTTAGAGGATTTGGATACTGCTTACAATCAATTGCAAAAAGGGGAAAAGATAGATTTAGGAAATAAAACTACATCTTTTCAGTATTGGGCGCAAAAATTAAGAAATTATGCTCAATCTGAGTCTATTTTGTCGGAATTAGATTATTGGTTAGCTCAATTTCCTTCATCTCCCGTATATCTTCCTCGAATTGAGCAACAAGTGACTAAATACGAAAGAAGAATGGAGAAAGTAAAGGTATTTCTGGAGAAGGAAACTACTGAAGCCATTTTATCTCAAGTTTCACGACTTAATCATACACAAATAAACGAATTAGTTTTGTGCGGTTTATTACGAACCTATCAAAGTTGGACAGGAAAAAATGAGTTATGGATAGAATTAGAAGGACATGGGAGAGAAACGCTGTTTGAGGAAGTGGATATTTCTCGGACAATTGGCTGGTTTACTACCCGGTTTCCTCTATTATTCTCTTGTGATCCTTCTTTATCACCGCTTGAGATGCTACAAGTAGTTAAAGGAACCTTACGTCAAATTCCCCATGGTGGAATTGGTTATGGAATTTTACGCTATCTGAATCAGCAACGGAAAATCAAAGAAAAGTTCAATCATTTACCACAACCTGAGTTATGTTTTAATTATCTAGGAAAATTTACCCAAAAAAATACCATATTCTCTTTATCATGGGAAAATCGAGGAATCGAAAAAAGCGGATTAGGGGAAAATACCCCTAGTATTTCTCTTGATACGATGGTTATTGATGGTCAAATCTATTTAGAATGGACTTACAACCCTGAGCTTTATCAACGAGAAACCATTGAGAAATTAGCCATAGATACGGTTAATGAGATAAAAAACTTAATTACTGATTTTCTCGATGGTCGCCATCATTATCATCCTTCTGATTTTCCCCTGGCCAGTTTAACTAAATCTCAACTAGATTATATTAGCAAACAGTTTAGTGAAATCGCAGATATTTATCCCTTATCTTCGCTACAACAGGGATTGCTATTTCACTGTCTTTATGAAAAAGCATCTAATCTTTATTTTCAGCAAAAAGTTTTTACCCTAGAAGGAGAGATAAATCAAAATTATTTTCGTAGAGCTTGGGAAAAAGTGGTTAATCGCCATGATAGTCTTAAGACTGCTTTTATTTGGCAAGATCTACCAACTCCTTTACAAGTGGTTCTCCCAGAAATTACCTTACCTTGGACTTCAGAAAATTGGGAGAATTTGTCTCCTCGTCAACAAGATGCAGCTTTGGACAATTATCTTAGAATTGACTTAGAACGAGGATTTTCTTTTTCTGACGCACCCTTAATGCGAATTGCTTTAATCAAACTATCTACATCTAAATATTATTTAATTTGGAGTCATCATCATCTCTTGTTAGATGGATGGTGCAACGGAATTATTTTTCAGGAAATCTTTACCATTTATCAAGCATTATCTCAAGGAATTGAAGAGGAATTACCCCCTGCTCCCCATTATAAGGACTATATAAACTGGTTAGGACACAAAAATGATTCAGCCGCCGAACAATTTTGGAAAAAAGCACTGAAAGGAATTAAAGGTTCTACACGCTGGGGGATAGAATCTACTGGAATTAACTCAGCAACAACACGAGGAAAAGAACAAAGTATTTTTTCTGAAGAAATTACGAATCAGTTGAATAATTGGGCAAAATTAAATCATTTAACCCTTAATACAATTATTCAAGGTTGTTTTGCTCTGCTATTAAGTCGTTATAGTGGAGAAGATGAGGTAATTTTTGGCGCAACTGTTTCAGGAAGATCCCCTGAGATTTCGGGTGTAGAATCCTTAGTAGGGTTATTAATTAATACCATTCCCGTGAAAGTTTTGATCATTTCGGATCAGAATTTTTTAGGGTGGTTAAAACAGCTTCAACAGCAACAAATAGAGTATTTAGAACATCAATATAGCCCTTTAGTTCAGATACAACAATGGAGCAATTTAAACAACGGAAATCAATTATTTGAGAGTTTTATAACCGTAGAAAACTATCCGATTAACTCTGAATTACGAGGAGAAAAGATTAAAATTGTAGATGTACAATCTTTTTCTCGTACTAATTATTCTTTTAATCTGACGGTAGAATTTGATCCTGATTTATCAATGGTAATTGATTATGATTGCCAAAAATTTACAGCGACCGATATTTATCGTGTACTAACTCAGTTACAAAATTTAATAGAAAATGTTACTAATTATGCTGAACAAACCCTTTCAGAAATCATTATAACAACTACCAATCCAGAAGAAACTGAACAGTTATTAAATAGCTTTAATGCTGATTTTGATTAAAGAGACAATATTCCTCATTTTTAGATTAAACAAAGATTGCAGGGATTTTTTTAATACAAAAACCTGTCATCGTCGCCGTTGTTTTAATTTTTGTTGAGCAATGGATTCTATCTGTTCTGCTTTTTTTTGGTACTTTTTCTGTTCTAAGACTATCATTTTTTGCTTAAGTAAATCTAAAGAAATATTCGGATTCTCTACAAAGGTTTGTAATAAATAGATGAATTGATTAAGCCAATCTTGAATGGTCTCTGGTTTAAATAAATCTGCGTTATAGGTAGCCGTTAAAGTCAAAGTATCTCCTTTCTCAGTTAGATTCCAGGTTAAATCTCGTCGAGTTGCACCTGAAAAGTTTGAGATGACTTTAACATCAAGTTCGACGAATTGCAATCCTTGACCAAATTTGTCTAAATTAAATTGAACATTAATTAGCGGAGAACGACTAGGATCTCGTTTGAGGTTTAATTGTTTTAGGAGTTCAGGATAAGAATAATTTTGATGTTGATAAGCCTGCAATAATTCTCGTTTGAGATAAGTTAAATGTTCCGAAAAAGTGGTCATTGATTCTCGAAAACGCACAGGTAAGACATTGACACAATAACCAACTAAATTTGGACATCCCATCGCTGATTGTCCCGCTGCAGAAATGCCAATAATCCGCTCCTTATCCTGAGTTAAGTGCTTTAAAAGTAAATCAAAAGATGTGAGTAATATCATAAATAGGGTAACCCCTTTTTGATGTCCTAGCTGCTCTATTTGTGTTTTTAAATTTGCTTCAATTATCATCTCTTCTTGTTTTCCTAGATAAGTTTGAACAGAAGGACGAGTAAAATCAGTAGGTAACTCTAACGAAGGAATAAAATCCTTAAATTGTTGTAGCCAATAAGTTTGATTTGCTGAATTTTCTTTAGTGACTGAGTTAGTAATAGCGACGTATTGACTAAAGGCTTGTGCGGGAGGTAAAAGAGGCTGATTACCTTGTTTTTTGGCGTTGTAAAGTGTAGCTAATTCCTGCACAATGATGTCAATTGACCAACCATCAGAAATAATATGATGAATGGTGAAAACAAACCAATGATATTCTGGAGCAATTTTAAGAATATTTACCCTTAATGGGGGCTGATTACTCAGATTAAAAGGTTTTTGTATCGTTTCCTGTAACCATTGATTAATTTCTTCTTCTTTTTTCGCGCTAAAATCTAAATAGGGTACTTCTTTTTCATCAGGAGGAAGAATTTCTTGATAATTACCCTCAATATCTATAATAATGCGTAAGGCCTCATGACGAGCAATGATTGTTTGAATAGCTTGTTTTAAAGCAGTAATGTCTAAATTTCCTCTTAGTTCTAACCGTAATGAGTCATTATAAGCAATTGATCCTTGTTGATCTAATTGCGCTAAAGCCCAAAATTGTTTTTGGGCTAATGTCAAGGGAATCTTCTGAGGAGAACGAGCGATGATAACCGTTTGTTGGTCAGACAGGGGAATATTAGGGGTGTTAAAGGTGATGATATCATTAAATCCCGTTTTCTTCAGAACCTCATACCATTTTTCCCCTGAAATTAGGGGATAACACGGACGGAGTTCTTTATCGGTAAATTTCCACCATCCTTCCGTTAATCCAAAAATTAAGTCTAACCAACGTTGAGGAGATGTCCCTTCGATTAAAATTAGCATTCCCCCTTGCACTAAGCTTTCTTGAATGTGTCTTAAACTTTGAGTAATATTAGCCGTACTATGAAGCACATTAGCCGCAACAATAATATGATAAGTTTTTGTTCCTAATTTTTGACTTGATGGAGGCTGTTCAATATCAAATGTTCCGTATTTAACCCAAGGATAGTCTTTAAAGGTTTGTTGGGCGCGACCAATAAAGAGAGAAGAAAGATCTGTAAAATAATATTCAACAGCATTTTGAGGCAATTTAGGAAGAATATAAGCAGTGGTTCCGCCAGTCCCTGCACCTATCTCTAAAATGCGTATTTTTTCGCTTTCATGGTGGTATTTTAAGGCTAAATTAAGGATTTTTTGAGCTAATGTGTTGACAAAAACTGCTAAAGGAGAGTTTTGATACAGTTGAGTGGCGATGCTTAAATCTCCCTGGGGAAAAATTAACGATAAAGGATTCACTTTTCCTTGTAATATCTCTGCTAAAGCCGAAGCACAACGATTGAGTAAAGTCAATTCTGCTTTTAAACAAGGATATTCACGGGAAATTTGGCTCAAGAGGGTTTTCGATTCCATAATTTCTGGATTTTTTACTATATCACCTTCTAAATTCTTAAGATTTAAAATATTTTCTTCGGCGAGAATTTCAAGGAATCGTTGCCACAAAGGATAATAAAAAGGGATAATTCCCAATTGTTCAGCAGTCTCTTGAGTAATTTGACTATTTTGACAAAAATTAAATCCTAATTCTTCTAAAGTCTCGATAATATAGCAATAACTGAGCTTTTCTAAGTGTAAAAATCCCTGAGCATATTGCTGTAAATTTGTTTCTTGAGTTAGCTCAGTAACAAGAGGCAATAAACGCTGATGAATTGTACTCGGACTAAGGAGACCAACACCTAACCGAGCATCAGAAGCTTTTAAATCTGAATTTACTGAAGGTTGCTCAAAATTTTGCGAATTTGCGCCTCCAAAAAATCCACCTCGTTGTAAATCTTTGACACTTGATTTGATCACCCAGATTAAAAAATTAATATCTTCATCCGTATGAGCGGTAGAAAGAAAAGCATTTCGTCCTTCCCAAAGATACACTCCTTTATCTAATAAATGATAATAAAATAAATCTAAATTTTCTGACGATAAAAAGCGAAATAACGAACCAAAATGAACAACTTTTAAGGGAATTTGCTCGGTTTCAAAATAATGATTTAAGTCAGCTGCTAAGTGAGTCGTGTGCATATTTAATTGTTCTTGCAGACTTTCACCTGCTTCTTTAAGATATTGTAAGATAGCATGAGCAGCCGCCATCCCTAGATGATTTTTATTAAAAGTTCCAGCAAAAAACGTCTTTTCAGCAACAGGATAAGAATTATCACCATAGTTCCATGCTCCCCCATCAATAGCATCTAAATAACGAGATTTTCCCCCTACTACCCCAATCGGTAAACCGCCACCAACAATTTTGCCATAAGTCACTATATCTGCCTCAATTCCGAACCACTTTTGCGCTCCACCAAGATGAATCCGAAATCCGAGCAATACTTCATCAAAAATTAAAGGAATGTCGGCATTTTGAGTAAAAGTTCGTAATTTTTGCAAAAAAGCTTGAGGTTGTACATTTGGACGACGACTGGGAACAGGTTCAACTAAAACCGCCGCTAAGTCTTCCTGATAAGCGGCTAAAATCTCTAAACTTTCAGGATGATCAAAATCGAGTACTAGCAAGTCTTTTACGGCATTTTCAGCAATTCCCGCTATCATCGGTACACCGTGGAGGTTTTCTGGTGTAGCTACCCCTAAAACCCCATCAAAATGACCGTGATAAGAACCCGTAAATAAAGCGACTTTACACCGTCCTGTGACAGTTCGCGCCAGTCTTAACGCTGTCATTATCGCCTCAGTACCAGAATTACAAAATAAGACCCTTTCGACAGCGGTTAAATCTTGGATTAACTGGGCGACTTCAGCCGCTAAATTAGATTGGGGTCCGATTTGCAAGCCTTTCGCTAATTGTTTCTTAATAGCTTGTTCGATAATCGGCGGATTATGTCCTAATAATAACACACCAAAACCCATTGTAATATCTAAATACTTGTTACCATCAATATCCCAAAAATAAGCCCCTTCTGCTTTCTCACCGATAATCGGATACACTAATTCTTTGATTGAAGGACGAAATCCGGCACTAGCTCGACTATCGGCCAAAACACGACGGGATAAAGCTGCTTTCTCTTTAGATTTTGCTGTTTTACCATTATAACGCTTAATAAATGCCTTGATATACTGTTGTTGTTGAGGGGTAAAATTAGGAAGTTTGGTTAAAGTTTTTTTTTCCTCCTGTTTTTGAGATGATAGGTTATTATGAGGTGAGATTTTTGGCAAGTCTTGGGATTTAGTTGGTGTTTTACCTTGTAATAATACTAATTGTTGCGACATGATGGCTAATTGCTGATTGATAATTCTTGCTAAGGAACTATCTTCCTCCTGAGAATTAACGGCAATATCTTCCTCGGCTTTTTTATTGATTGGACTTTTCTCTGATTTGGGTGATTTTGAACTTTGCTCCTCTATGTCATTGCTCAATGACATAGAGGAGGGCGAAAAGGAGATTTGCTGAGCAATATGTTCGGCGAGTTCTTCAATGGTTGGCCAAACTTCAAACAATTGGTTAATCGTAATTTTTAAGCGATAACGAGTTTCGATTGTTCGCACAACATCCAAGAGAACCAAAGAATCTGCACCCATTTCTAAAAAGGGTTGATGAGTATCTAAATTATCAGGTTTAATTCTTAGTGATTGAGCAATTAGGCTCAATAAATCTTGAATTATTTGATCTTTTTGCTGGCTATTTTCTCTGGTATCCATCGATGATGACTCTCCCATATCTGTTGAATCAATTTTTTTCTCTGTTAGCCAATAGGGTTGACGTTGAAAAGGATAAGTGGGTAAAGATAAGCGACGACGAGCATAATCTTGATCCCATCCTCGCCAATTAATGTTTATCCCCTGAACATATAAATTAGCCACAGTGGCGGTTAAAACTGACCAATCTTCTTGTCCCTCTGCTAGAGAAGGTAGGCATTTTCCTTGTCCCAAACGGTGTATTAGCGATGATAAAATCGGTTTTGCACCAATTTCTAAGAACAGTTCATACTTTTGATTCAATAACGTCTCAATTCCTTTTTTAAAGCAGACAGTCTGACGAGTTTGCTGTTGCCAATACTGAGTATCAGGAATTTGAGAATTAGAGAAAAAATTGCCAGTTAAGTTGGAAATAAGGGGGAGTTGCGGCTTTTGAAAGGAGATTTCTGCCATACTACTTTCCCATTCCTTGAACATTGGTTCAATCAAAGGAGAATGAAACCCATGGGAAACAGTCAATAAATGACTTTGGATTCCTTCTGCATCTAAAATCTTGATAATATCTTGAATCACCCCCTCTCTTCCCGATACAACTGTGTTATCTTCTCCATTCACACTAGAAATACTTACCCAGGGAGAAGCGATTTTAATTAATATAGCTTTCACTAAATCTTCGTTAGCAAAAACAGCTAACATTTTGCCTTTTTCGGGTAATTTTTCGATTAATTTTGCCCTAGTTGCGATTAACTTCAATCCTTCTTCTAAACTAAAAACGCCAGCAATGCAAGCTGCTACATACTCCCCTAAACTATGTCCCATAAGAGCCGAAGGTTCAAATCCCCAAGACAACCAAAGTTGAGCTAAAGAGTATTCAAGAGAAAACAAAGCTGTCTGGGTATAAATAGGCTGATTGATTAAATCTTGATTTGAATTAGGAGAATATAACACCGAAAGTAAAGATGCTTCCAAATATGGTTCTAAAATCTCAGCACAACGTTGCATTGATCTCTTAAAAGTCGGCTGAGTGTCGTATAGTTGTTTACCCATTCTCTCATACTGACAACCCTGTCCTGTAAACAAAAAAACGACAGGTTTTGCTTTCCTTCCTGTGACTTTTCCTTGAACTAATGACTGATTTTCTTGTCGATTATCAAGATAATTCTGCAAGCTAGAGCTTAACTCGCTTGTATTTCGACAAAATATAGCTAAACGCTGCTGAAAATGAGTACGACCTGTATTAACAGTAAAACTTATGTCCTCTAACCTAAGATGAGGATGGGTTGATAAAAAATTAACGTAATTTTGGGCTAAAACTTGTAAAGCAGATTCCGTTTTCGCTGACAGACAGAACACTTGTTGAGAACGTTCTATATCATTGGGCAAATTCTCAATTTCTGGGGCTTCCTCAAGGATAATATGACAGTTTGTTCCTCCGAAACTAAACCCACTCACCCCAGCAATTCTTTTCTGTTGATTAAATTCCCATGTTTGGTTTTCTGTCGGTATAAAAAAGGGAGTATTGTCGATATCTAAATAAGGATTTATTTTTTTTAAGTGTAAATGGGGAAAAATTTGTCGCTTTTGCAAGGATAAAATTACCTTGATGAGGCCAGCAATACCTGCGGCATTCTCTAAATGACCAATATTGGTTTTAACCGAAGCAATGGCACATTTTTGCTCTAGTTTACGCCCTTTTCCCAATACTTCTTTTATCGCTCGAATCTCAGTAGGATCCCCCAAGGATGTCCCAGTTCCATGAGCTTCAACATAACTCACGCTATGGGACGAAATATTAGCATTTTCTAAAGCTCTTTTAATCACAGCTTGCTGTGCTAATCCATTGGGTGCAGTTAACCCATTACTCGCTCCATCATGATTGATTGCTGAGCCCCGAATAATCGCTAAAATGCGATCCCCAGCTGACATCGCATCCTCTAGACGTTTAATAACAATTAGTCCACATCCTTCACCACGCACATAACCATCAGCCTCAGCATCAAATGTTTGACAACGTCCAACAGAAGACATCATTCTCGCTTGAGAAAATGTGATAGTCATATCGGGTAAAATCATCAAACTAACGCCCCCCGCAAGGACGAGATCACATTCTCTCTGTTTTAAACTTTGACAAGCTAAATGGACAGCGACAAGAGAAGATGAACAAGCCGTTTCTACCGCTAAAGAAGGTCCATGAAAATCGAGAAAATAAGAAATACGATTAGCGGCTAAACTTAAGGTTAAACCTGTGCCGTGATAAGCATTAATGCGCTCTAAATCTTGACACAATAAACGCCCATAGTCAAAATTACCAATCCCGATCCAGACTCCCGTTTGACTTCCTTTAAGAGTAAAAGGATCAATTCCTGCATCCTCTAAAGACTCCCAAGCAACTTCCATCACTAAACGCTGTTGTGGATCGATTCGATTGGCTTCTAAGAGAGAAATATTGAAAAACTGAGGCTCAAACTCGTCTATTTTTTCTAAAAATCCCCCCCAACAACTATTCATCTTGCCGCGTGTTTTGGGGTCGGGATGATAATATTGTCTAGCCGGCCAACGATCTGAGGGAATTTCTCTAACTGCATCAACCCCATTGATTAATAACTGTTCAAAAGCTTCTGGATTGGGTGCTTGCGGAAAACGACATCCCATACCAATTATGGCGAAAGCGTCTTGAGGAAATGAGTGATTCATTGACCTTCCTCCGAGTTAATTCGGTTTTTTTGAGCTAATTTAGCCGCCAAAGCCGAAATATTAGAATATTCGTAGATTAAAGCTGGATTAAGTTTTGTTCCTAACCAATCACTCAGATCACCAATCATCCCTACTCCTTCGGCGGAAGATAACCCATAACTTTGAAAGGAACTCTCTACATCAATTTCTTCGGTATCTAAATCTAAACCTTCCGATAAATAAGAAATTAACCACGCTTCAATCTCTCCAACTGTATTGTTTGAAGACTTGGCAATATTTTCTTCATCGCTAGTGATTTTGGTCTGATTTTTAACAGGAAAAGTAGCTACCAGTTGAGTATATTTTTTCATCGCTTCATGACGACTCATGCCCCGATATTGATCCCATACTTTCCATTGGATATATTTACGAGGATGAAGAATTGGGTTAGGTTCTTCTTCTTGACAATCTCCTTCAATGGCTTGTTTTTCTAAAGCGTATATCTCTAATTGTTGTTTGTCTTCAGGAATTTGTACTTGAGCAAAGCGGACTTGATTTAGACAATTTTCAAATTGATACTCTTCTTTGCTTAAATCGTGTCCTGGACGAATTATATTTTGTCCATATTTATCTTCACCCGACACCAGAAAACAGTAATGTCGTTCGATATTGTGACCATTTTCGTCAATAAAATTTCCCTGCCAACGATAGGGATAAACTTGGGTACTAGGGCGTACATAACGTCCAATAATCGCTAAACGACGGCGGTTAGACTGATTAGGAAATGAACGGTGCATGACTTTTTCTGTAAAAATCAATGCCTGTCCTGCTTTAACAGGAACGGTTTCTAACGGCCAATCCCTTTCATTAAAGTCATAAGAAAGGGAATATTTTTGCTCCCTCTGCCATACTGTTTTATGGGCACTAATTCCAGCAAAAACTCCTTCTTCAGCCGGAATGCTAGAGGGTAACATGGGAAATATTTTTTGATGTGAACCATTGGCAAACTGCATACAGCCATTGTCTAATTCAGCATCATCTAAGGCAACCCAAACCGTTAGATTAATCGCAGGTTCATCGGGGTCATAAAGTAAGGTCTTCTTCTCGTAATCAATATCACTTGAAGTATAATATTCTTTAGCTTGATGCCATTTAATTTCTCCCTGCCCTGGCAATTTACAAAACACATTGGTGTACCATAACAATATATCATTTCCTGCGATTTGCCTCAAGAATTCAATCAAGGCTAAATCTGTAAATAAATTGGCAATGGGTTCGTGAAATAAATGCAAATCTCTAGGGGTTTCTAAATGATAAATATTATTATAAAAACTGATGATCTCCTGCCCGTCAGCTTCAACAATTAAACGGCTATAGGTTTCTAGGCAATTCTTGACAGCCGCAATTTTTGCGGGGCTAAATATATTTAAGGGGCCGACCCATCCTTTTTGCTGAAAATGGTTAATTTGCTCTGAAGTTAACATATTTCTTGTAGGGTTTTGTTCTGAGATAAGGTTAATGAGTTAAGGTTTTCTGGCTCACTGGTTAATAATTCTAGTTCCCCATTGAGAAACAAAGAGCGACACAGTTGACGCTGAATTTTGCCACTTGAGGTTTTGGGTAAACAGTTGTGTCTGATTAAAGCGATTTTATCCCCTCGGATGTCATGTTCAAGAGCGACTGCTTCTCGGATTTTCTTTTTAAGGGCGACTTCATCTATCTTACGGTCGTAACTTCGCTCAATTTCGGCAACAATGACAAGGCGTTCTTCTCCTTTGATTTCAACTGAAAAGGCAGCACAAGCTTCTTTCCGCAAGGCTAGATCGGTATTTTCTACAGTACTCTCTATGTCTTGTGGATAATGATTGCGTCCTTCAATAATAATTAAGTCTTTGAGTCTTCCTGTGACGAATAATTGTCCTTGATAGAGAAATCCTAAATCCCCAGTTCGGAGAAAAGGTCCTTCTTTAGTATCGCTACGATAAGCTTGAAAAGTTAATTCGCTGGCACTGGGATTATTCCAATACCCTTGGCTAACGGTTAGACCACGAACCCAAATTTCGCCAATTTCGTTGGCTTGAGAAGGCATTAACGTCTCAGGATTGATTATCTGGATTTCCGTATCAATTTCGCTCTGGCCACAACTGACCAGAATTTGGGTCTTTAACTCCTCATTCAAGAGCATATTTATTGGTTTTTCCTGAGAAATAGGGATTGCTTTTTTTAAAAATACCTCCTGATTTTGATAATTGTTCAAAAGGGGATTTTCGGCATTAAACAAAGATAAAGTGGACTGTTTAACAACTTTTACTTGATTTTTTTGGAAATCTTTTTTTTCTATGATCAGCAATAAAGGATCATCTTTATCCCTAACAGCGGCTACTTTTAAAGTCGCCTCGGCTAACCCATAACCAGGGGAGAAGGTTTGCGGTTTAAAACCGTAAGGGGCAAAGGTTTGACTAAATGAGGCAAGAGTTTCTGCTTTGACGGGTTGCGCTCCATTTAGGGTCATTCTCCAAGAAGTTAAGTCTAAATTCTCTCCGTCTTTGGGCTTAAATTTGCGGACACATAAATCATAAGCGAAATTCGGTGCAGCACTATGGGTGGCTTGATAACGAGAGATAATTTTTAACCAAGTAATCGGTTTAAGCAAAAAGGACAAAGGGGATAATAAATAACTGGGAAATCCTCGCCATAAAGGGGTCAAAATTCCATAAACTAACCCTAAATCGTGAAAAGTCGGCAACCATGACACTAGCTTACTATTTGGCTCCTGATGCCAACCTCGTGAAAGATCCTCACAGTTGCTGATTAAATTACCATGACTGACCATGACTCCTTTGGGATTTCCTGTTGAACCAGAAGTATATTGTAAAATCCCTAAGGTATCTGGGGTCAATTTTAAAGGTTTCCAGTCCTGGGAATTGAACTGAGTCAGTTGTCGGCAGTCTATTTCTGTTAAATCTCCTAAATAATTCTTGTTGTCTTGATTTGATTGAATTTTTGTCGAGCTTAACGACAATTTGGCTTGAGAACTTTTAACAATAGACTGTAATCGCTTTAAAGACTGGTTGGGACGGGGAGGATAAGCTGGAACAGCAATCATCCCGGCCGCAAAACAGCCAAATAAGGCCTCAATAAACTCTAAACCAGGAGGATACAGTAACAAAACTCGATCCCCAGTTGCGCCTAACTGCTGTAGCCCAGCGGCGATTGTTAAAGCCTTATCCGCTAAATCTTGATAAGTTAGACGTTCGATAATCGTCTCCTCATCTTTTAAAAAAAGATAAGCCGTTTGATTCGGGGTTTCCTTTGCTCTTTGAGCTAAAAGATCTAATAAAGTTGACACCGAACTTTCCTCAACTTAACTCCAATAATAGACTTTTTCTCTGTTTTCCGAAAAAGCAACAAATCCACCAACAGTAATCCGACGACGGTTCCCTTCCACCGTTGATACTCGATGTAAAATCCGACTGTCATCAAAAATTACCAAGCTACCCGGTTTGGGTTTTATGGGCATTTGCTGGTAATTTTCCATCACATCAGCAATTAATTTACCGTTGACCGTTCCATTGCGTTTTCTACCGCCCATTTCTGTGTCATTCCACTCGGTTTCATCCCATTCTAAATCATAGAGGATTAATTCTCCCCCAGAGATCGCACTGCTAAGAACCAAGAAATAGCCAAGATGAGCGGTTGTGTCAATTTGCGTTTTTAAATGCTTGTAACCAGGCGTACAAAAGAGAAATTGATTGCCAAAATGCCAACCCATAAATTGTCCTTTTTCCAGGACGCGAATGGTGGTAGGGGTGTACTCAGAACCATCTTGGGATTTTAAAACCATCACCTCTCGTCCCCCAGACATCACTGACAGGACTTCTTGGAGACGGGTCTCAAAATCACGTCCGTTGCGGAATAAATAGCGACAATATTCCCGAAATTGAGTCGCTTGTTGACAATATTCTTGGGTATCCGCCTCTGAAACGTATAAGGCTGGACCATAAATCAAAATATCACCGAAGGGTGAGCCTTCAAAAGGACCTTTTTGGGTCAATTGTTCCACCACATTATCTACCTCATCTTGAGATAGAAAATCTTCGATAATTAAACCGTCTATTTTGCGTTCATAAATGTCTTTAATGCCATCGGGATAGTGGCGAGGGAGATTTTCAAAATCTATCTCGACTAAGTTGTAAAGGGTTTTTCTAGCTGCAATCGTCATTATTGTCCTTCAAAAGTTGAAAGTAAAGTGTTGAAAAATTATCCGATGCGTCAACTAAGTAGGTCGGTGCAATTAATTTGTAGATACCTGTAGTGCGAGCGTCTCGCTCGCTACGGCAGCAGGCAAAATGCCCTCGCTATGGTAAGCAAGATGCTTGGACTACATCTTATATTTAATTAGACCAACCTACTTAGATATTTATTAATCTTTGCCAACTACAGAACCTAGATGACAAGTCGTGCTGCAATAGGAGTCCATCATCGACGCGAACATTGCGTTCGTTTCATACTGGGTTTTTAGACTTCTCATATAATCGACAACATCACCAATGCTCACGTCATACCCCTTTGCTTCAGCGGCTTTGACGAGTTGGGCCATAACCGCCATCCCTTTGGCTTCTCCTGTTAGGGATTTGTCAAAGTCCCCAATTATCGCAGCGACCGAAGAGGCAGAATCTTTAGCCGGACTGTCATCCTCATGGGTAATGCGTGAAATGAAATCATTGAAAGCTTTAATAGACATAGGTTTTCTCCTTTGCTAATTGTGATTGAGTGAACTACATTTTAACAGATTTGAGAGTTGGCTGCTTGAATGGGATGCGCCTTCTACCTCCAAAGATAGCAAGTCTTACCCTCCCTCAGCAGGCAGGAATCCTAGTTCCTAAGACCATTGGTGTTAGTAAGCTGCGGTTCGGCTGAGCGTTCGTGTTAGTGAGATTGTCGAACTACTGAGCGTTTTTGTTGCCGACACTAACTACACTAAGTAGTAGCCGATAGCTTGTTGGTTTGTCAAGCCAAATTCATAATTCTTGACTATTAGCAATTCTCATTCTAAAAAGTAACAAGTGATACAGACAGAAATAAAGTTTTAAGTATGAAGACAAAATGGGATCAATACTTGGAAAAGCATTAAGTATAAATACTTTGTTAAACCTGTTCGGCTCTTCTAGGTTCTGTGTGATAAGTTTAACCTATATAGGATCGATCAATCTTTGTGTCCTTTGTGTCTTTGTGGTTCGTTACACCCCCTCGCCAGGAGGACTGTATCTTAGAATACATTTTACCCACCAAACCCAAGAGAGCCCCTGTTCGATTATGCTACTTTTACGCGATGTGCCACTAAAAAGGACAGAATCAGGGTTCCAGAGGATACTTTCATCTCTGCTGATTTCTGAAAGCCTTGTAAATCAAGACTAAAAATATAGTTGCGGGGTTACTTTTCCTGTTATAATCAACTGAACAAAGATAATTTGTCAGGGTGAGAACATCTCAAATGCTATTGACAATTGGCCAATTTGGCTCTTCTGGTTTTCGTGTGTTAATTTTTGTTATGAATTAAAGCAAGCAAACAGCTTAAGTCGAAGATGTTCAAAATTGGTAAATCCATAACTCATTCTTTTAATAAGCTTTATTTTGG
>NZ_SFBO01000047.1:0-33876 GCF_007095705.1 Microcystis sp. Msp_OC_L_20101000_S702 | reverse complement strand
AATGCCTTACAACCTCTGGGATGGACTTCTCCCCCGTCACCTCCACCAGCACCGGCAGCAGTCAAAAAGCCTGTTTCACCAATACCCCTAATTGCTTCACCTACTCCATTTACCGAAAACCTACCCAATCGAGTCACACTAGAGATGGTGAGCTTACCAGCAGGTGAGTTTCTCATGGGATCTCCTGACAGTGATCCCAATGCTGAAAGTTATGAAAAGCCTCCACACCAAGTTAAAGTCAACAGTTTTGCGATTGGGAAATATCCAGTGACTCAGGCACAATATCAAGCAGTAATGGGAACCAATCCCTCTCATTTTAAAAATAACTCTTGGTTTAAAAACAATCCCCAAAATCCAGTAGAAAATGTTAGTTGGAACGACGCTAAAGCCTTTTGTCAGAAATTGAGTCAAATAACTGGCAAAACCTATCGCCTCCCCACAGAAGCGGAATGGGAATATGCCTGTCGTGCGGGGACTACTACTCGCTTTTATTTCGGTGATGATGCTAATCAGTTAGGAGATTACGCTTGGTATGACGGAAATTCTCAGGATAAAACTCATCCTGTGGGCCAGAAAAAGCCCAATGCTTGGGGACTCTATGACATGAGTGGCAATGTTTTTGAGTGGTGCGAGGACAATTGGCATGATAGCTATGAGAATGCGCCAAGGGATGGCAGTGCTTGGCTGATAAGGGATAATCATTTTCAAATACTGCGGGGCGGTTCTTGGTGCAGCCATCCAGTTCTCTGCCGTTCTGCTTCCCGCAGCCTCGTCAACCGCCGCGACTACCCCCTCAACTTCCTCGGTTTTCGGGTGGTGTGCGGTGCTGGGAGGACTCTGTAACCCTTTTTCCCTTTTTTTCCCTTTTTACCCTTTTTCTCTTTTTCTCTTTTTCCCGCCGCTAGGCGGGTCGATTTTTTTTTTGAGAAAATTGAGGTGGCATGAGTAGAAAAGGGGTTTCTCGGAGAAACCGGTTTTCTGTGGGTTACTCAAGGGATTTAGGATAATATTGGTGCGTTAGGTTGCGTATGTAATTAATGTAAATTAAATAATATTGTGGCGCTCCTAACGCACCCTACCTACTCAACGGATTTAGGATAATATTGGTGCGTTACGTCGCCTATGTAATTAATGTAAATTAAATAATATTGTGGCGCTCCTAACGCACCCTACCTACTCAGATGAGCAGTTTCGACGATTACAACAGCATAGCGTCCTGTAGGGGGGAAGCATTCGAGCAATAACCTATCGGTGAAACCGGAGATTTTCTATCCGAATGCTTCACCCGTACTTTTTGCCGCAAACCCTAAATAGGGTTTGCTGAATAAATCTAAAAACCTTGTTGGGTAAGACTTTTAGACTTTTTGTCAATCAAAAAGTACCAGGTATGGGAGTGATCAGGGGGAAAATCCCTGGACTTTTTCCCTAAAAATTAGGTAATTGGCCACCTCAAAACCGGTAAAACCCCACACCCCACACTCCACGAAAAACTTTTTGCCGCAAACCCTAACTATTGATTATGTTTCCGCTGCAACTAGCGCACAGACTAATCTTCGCTTTCTTGATCATTCCTCTCTTCAAACCCTAGCCAAAAAAGTAACGCATTCTCAACCTCCATCATTTGCTCAGATGTCAGATTTCCTAATTTACGCAAAAGCTTTGCATGGGGAATTGTAACGATGTTTTGTACATCAAAGACTCCTTCTCTAAGGAAGCGAGCTTAGACTTTCACTTCCAATCTTGAACCACGAGAGCTTGTCGTATGTGGAACCAGAGTCGCTAAGGCACGCTCTTGATTGAGCGCAGGAATACTGATAACCAAACAGGGTCTGACTTTGGCCACATAACCCAGATCAACCAGCCAAACCTGACCACGATCAGGGCTATCCATAGGAAGCTTCCTGATCATCTAATTCTAGAAAAATTCCCTCGGCATTGAGGACTAGATCTTCATCAGATAAGGGCGGAAAATCCAGGTGAATTGTCCGCTTCAGAATCTCTAATAGCAAATCTGAGCGCTCTGAGTCTGTCAAGCGGTCAAAGCTATCTAAAAGTTCCTGAACTATAGCAGTCATAGCAGTTACTCTATATCTGCTCAATACTATAACACAAGCTTAACAAGGATCTTAGTCATTGCTTGACAGCCCCAATAAATTCCGAATGTAAGTTTGGAATCCCCCCAAACCGCCATCGTCATTCCAACGCTGTCTGAAAGTCGGTAACTTCTCCAATTCCATCACCTTCCCACCCTGATAGTTGAGAACTTCTCGATAATCAAACATCGCATCTGCTTTGGCTGATACAGGTGGATTATCAAAATCAATAGCCCAAAGCACCTCAACAATTCGATAGATGTCGTAATTATCCTTGCCAATTTCACGTTTGGCTTTGCAGTCGAGAACTTTTACTAAATGGGTAACATACCCTCGCTGCCTGAGTAGTATCAAACTATCTTTTTCGGGTTTATTGGCATTGACTTCATCGTCTTTCCATGCCAGTTTGAAGGAATCAGAAACCTTATATTCCCGATATGCCCATGTACCATCGTTTCGCTTTACATTTTTAGTCCACTTCAGAGCTTGTAAATCCATGTCAATATCTCGAAATAAAACTATAAGTTAAACTCGATCGCGATGACGGCGATCAGCGATAAAAGACTCCACCAATTTAACATCTTCGACACTACCGATCACTAAAGGTGTGCGGGTGTGTAATTTATCGGGAACGATATCTAAAAGATTTGTCACCCCATCACTAGCTTTACCTCCTGCCTGTTCAATTAAAAAAGCAAGGGGGGCAGTTTCATAAATTAAGCGCAATTTTCCCTGGGGATTTTTAACAGTACCTGGATAGAGAAAAACACCACCCTGCATTAAAATTCGATGGATATCTCCCACTAATGCCCCACTGTAACGGGCTGTGTAACCATCATGACGGTGAACATAACGGGTATAGTCGCGAATTGCCTCATCCCACTGCCAAAAATTGCCCTCATTGGTACTATAAATTGGACCGTGATCGGGGATAATAATATTCTCTTGGGCGAGGATAAATTCCCCTAAACTGGGGTCAAGGACAAAGGCATGAACACCGCGACCGATCGAGTAAACTAAAATAGTCGAGGGTCCGTAGAGAATATAGCCAGCGGCGATTTGTTTACGACCATTTTGCAGTAAATCTAGGGCTTCTCCGTCTAAATCATTGCCTTCCTGTTGACGGATGGCAAAAATCGAACCCACATTTAGGTTAATATCCACATTGGAAGAACCATCGATCGGGTCGTAGAGTAGGGTATAGCGACCGATGGGACAGTTTTCTGGGATATAATAGGGTTTATCCATTTCCTCGGAAGCAAGACGGCAAACTAAACCACTTTGCTTAAAAACCGAGATAAATACTTCATTGGCAAAAACGTCCATTTTCTTGACCGATTCCCCTTGGACGTTGGTTTCTCCAGTAAAACCTAGCACATCCGCCATTAATCCCGCTTTACTGAGACGACGGGCAATTAATTTCCCCGCTAGGGCAATCCGACTCATAATTGCGCTTAAATCCTGCGCGTCGGGGGAAAAGCTTTGTAGTTGCTGCAGGACGTGACGGGAGAGGGTGGTACAATCTCGATCGAGGCTATGTTCGGGGATAGAAAAGGGAATATTGCTAACCATAACTGTAATTGCCAGTAATAAAGTAAAAAAAGGGAAACTCGTCTAGTCTCAATTATGACTATGATTTGATCCTAGCCAAAATTTTCCCCATTGCGGGCTAATTTTTAGATCAGTTTTAGAGTTGGCTAATTTTTCTCTTATTGATCATTAAATTTTGGTCAATAAGTAGCTGTTTATAATTAAATTGAAGATAAACTTTGGTTTCGATTCCCCCTTGATAAGCTATCCATTAGTCACATCTTTCTTAACATAAAATTTGACAAAAAGAGAAAAGTGTGCAAGATGGCTCAAGGGGGTTCTATAGGGGGACTAATTTGTAGCGGGAGCATCTCACCTTTGTAACCCCTAAATCAGGTTTTTATGTCAAGCTATTTTGAAAACCTTGCTAGAAAACAGTTTTAGGGATAAGTATAATTACTCACTTGCATAAATGAGATGCTCTCTTTGTAGCAATGATGTGGCCTCTAGATGAGAATATTTTGTCTCTATTTTAAATTTTTTGATGACCGATAAGACAACTTCTATAAATATATCATTCAGTCCATGTTTGTATAATTCATCCATGACTCTCCCAATTTTATCATCATTGATATAATCGGTTTTTATTTCTTCTCCCAATAATTCTTCGATTCCTTTATCTTCAAAAAATTGACTAAATAAGTATAAAGGCCTTGAAACAAATCCTAATCCATTGATTAGAATAGCTTTGACCACTGTTCCTGCTGAAATTTTTTCTCGGGGGTCGATTCCTAATTTAGAGTTGATTATTTCAACTATTCTTATTTCGTCAATTAGTCCGGCTACTATTCCTAAGTGATCTAGGTTTTTAATTTTTACCTCTGAGATAGGAGACAATTTTTGTACCTTTAATAGATTTTTGAGCTTTTTGATTGTCTCACTTTTTTGGGACTAATTCTCTGAGTATTTTTATTTATTTTTTTCTTGAATGAGTTTATGCTATTTTATGCTACATTTTGAAGTGCGGAGTGTCGGATAAAAAAATCAACCCATGAACGAACAACGCACCCAATTCTGTCTAAATTATGATTTTTTTGATTGTTTGATTGACTAGGATTTTGGCTCTCTTGGATTTGGTGGGTGAAATGTATTCTAAGATACATTCCTCCTAGCGAGGGGGTGGAAGGAACCACAAAGACACAAAGGACACAAAGATTGATCGATCATATTGTAAGTTAAACTTATCACACAGAACCTATAAGAGCCGGATTTTTTTCGGCTATCATCCCGGTGATACAATTCTGATAATCTCCCCATTCAATCTAAACAGCGCACTCAATTGATTCTTGACGATGACTAATGAGTTCAAAAGTTATCGCTGCTTGAGGTTCAAGAGTAATTAGATGATTTAGTTGTAATAATTCTGGAATCATCTGTCGTAATTTAGCTGTTAAAGCTTCGATGGTATCAGCTTCGATGACTAATCCCGGAATATCTTCACTCTCTGCTACCCACACTTGCGCTTCTCGATCCCAAAATGCTTCTACTTGGTACGGTTTTTGATTCATGATGATTTAGTTCAAGTGAGTAGAATTAGCTTATATATCAATTAAGATTATACAGTGCGATCGCATTTTTGACAACCCTACCACCAATCCCCAACTCTTGATGATCGCCGATGAATCGCTTATAATTGAATCAAACGAACAAAGCACCCAATCCTATCCAACCCTCATTAGGTGCTGCCTAATTTTCAATTAAGTACGGGATGATAAAATATGCAATATCAAGTCAATCTCAAACAAACAGAAGAGGGATATGCTGTTTGGTGTCCTAGTTTACCCGGTTGTGCTTCTCAAGGGACAACTAAAGAAGAAGCACTCAATAATATTCAAGATGCAATTCAGTCTTATTTAGAAGTTGCTGCAGAATTAAATCAAGGGATCGAATCTTATTATGTAGAAGTTGAATTAAATCATGCCTAGTCTTGCTGGAATTAATCATCAACGAGCAATTAAAGCGTTTGAAAAAGCAGGATTTCAGATTGTTCGACAGGGAAAGCATATTACCATGACTGATGGACAACATATTCTCACTATTCCAAGGGCTAATCCAATCAATGCTTATACAATGGGAACAATTATTAAAGGTTCTGGATTAACTATTGAAGAATTTAAAAAACTTTTATAAAACAATCTCAACCCATGAACGAACAACGCACCCAATCCTGTCTAAATTATGATTTTTTTTGATTATTTGACTGACTAGGATTTCTCTCGGCTATCATCCCTCAAATCAAAGAGTAAGGGTATTATTTGCCATGAGTCAATATGTTTTACTTCCGATTCAAGTCATTCAGGAAGAATTAGAAGCCTTAAAAAAAACGGTCATTCATCAACTTGAAGGTTCTCGCAATAAGACTCAAATTAAAGGTTTATGGAAAGATGTTGTAATCAGTGATGACGATTTAGAAGAAGCTGAAAAAGCAGTTTTTCGAGATTAGGTTACACTTCATTTTTATGATAATGGCATTAGGGGATCGCTACAATTGACATTGACAATGAAGCGATACAGCCAAATATTAGAATCAATAAAGAAGGGTTGAGATTCACCAGCGTTCATTCGCTTCTTCTCTGGTAAGAGGATGGAAATCTTCAATTTTAATCGGATTTGCTGTTAACTGGGCGATTATACCCGTTTCTGACCATTTTTGGGGAGTAAGCTGGGAAATTGAATTCGATTCTATAGTCAGTTTAACGCACTGTCCTTCATTGAGTTGGAGATTACCAAGAGGACGTAAAACGCCATTTTCAAAGACGGCTTCACAGGTTTGTTGCGGCATAACTCAATCCTTAATTCTAAATTACTATTATTTTAACCGATGATTGTGTCTAAACTATAATTTTTTTGATTGTTTGATTGACTATTATTTTTTTCGGCTATCGTCCCTGTGATAGAATTCTGATAATCTCCCCATTCAATCCCCTGCCCCGACCAATGTTTAGGCCATGCTAGAATGGTGATAAAAGCATAGAATCCTATGTAGTTTAATTAGTTGAGAATGAATCAGAGAAAGTTATGTTCACAGATATCAATATTGGCACTTTCATAAAAAGCGATCCCAAAATTCATGGAGGTTGTCCTATTATCGCGGGAACTGCTGTTACTGTACGAAGAATAGTGATCTGGTATAAGTTAGGATATAGTCCTGAAGAAATTGCCGATGAAATCCCTCATCTTTCTTTGGCACAAGTTTATGCTGCTCTAACTTACTATCATACTAACAAAGAAACAATAGAAGCAGAAATTATAGCCGAAGCCGCCGAAGCAGATCGCATTGAAGCATTACATTATTCTTCTTCTTATGAGTAGAATTAGCTTATATATGGATGAGGATTCTACATTGCGATCGCTTGCTTTTATTTTGAAAAGTAGAGGTGTTGATGTGATTACTGCTTTAGAAGCTAATAGATTGGGATACTCTGATGAAGAACAATTAATCTGGGCAACTTCTCAGGGGTGTAGTCTTTATAGTTCTAATGTTAGAGATTTTTATTATTTACATACACTTTTCTTACAACAAAAAAGAAATCATGCAGGAATCATTCTAGTCCAACAACAAAGATATTCAATGGGGGAAATTATGCGAGGGATTTTACAGCTAATTGCCACTAAATCAGCCGAAGAAATGATCGATCAGGTTGAATTTCTTAGTGCTTGGATTACTCGATGATTGTTATGAGGATTTGATAGACTGTTTTAAAAATTCTAACCACGACCTATTATCATAGCCCCTCATTATTCAGCCTTGATTCAGTGCGATCGCTTTTCTGACAATCTTACCACCAATCCCCAACTCTTGATGATTGCCGAGGAATCGCTTATAACTGAATTAACCGCCACCATCTACCACGCTATGAATGAACCCAAAAAACATCGACAATCTATTCGTTTAAAAGGCTATGATTATGGGCTTAATGGAGCTTATTATATCACAATTTGTTCTTATCAAAAGCAGTATTTATTTGGTGAAATTGTTGAAGGAAATATAGAGCGAAATTTACTTGGTGATACTGTTGAAGCAGTATGGTATAGACTGCCTCTACATTTTAAGTTTATTGAACTAGATACTTTTATTGTCATGCCCAATCATATTCATGGAATTATAGTAATACAAAATTATGATCTGGAAAAGACCGAATACGATTCTCAATATACTCACGGTACAATGCCGGAATCTTTGGGGGCTATTGTGCAGAATTTCAAATCAATTTTTAGTCGTAAAATTAATCGTTTATGTGGCGATCGCCTGAAAATTTGGCAGCGCAATTATTATGAACATATCATTCGCAATGAAAATTCTTATCAAAAAATCCGGCAATACATTCTTGATAATCCGCGAAATTGGGAACAAGACGAGAACAATCTGAATAAATTCAAACCAATGTAGGGGCAAATAACCTGTGGGGACAAATAACCTGCGGGGACGAATAACCTGTAGGGGCGAAGCATTCGGGCAATAACATATCGCTGAAACCATAAATTTCTTATCCGAATGCTTCGCCCCTACCCCGGGCAATAAACTAATAACCTTCGCCTATTATCCCTGTGATACAATTATGATAATCTCCTCATTAAATCCCTGTACGGGCGAAGCATTCGGACAATAACTTATCACTAACCTTCGCCTATCATCCCTGTGATACAATTCTGATAATCTCCCCATTAAATCCCTGTACGGGCGAAGCATTCGTGCATAATCTATCGCTGAAACCCTAGATTTTCTATCCGAATGCTTCGCCCCTACCCATCAATTCCCCATCTACCACGCCATGAATGAACAACGCACCCAAACATACCTAAACCTCATTAATCAATTATCATCGTCCTCATTCAATTATGTCCAATTTTTTACGGAATGGCGAATCAAGGTGTTGTAGTTCTGATAAGTTTCGTGGTTTAGAAGTGATAAGGAGTCTAAATTATGTTTGAACGGTTTACAGAGAAAGCGATTAAGGTAATTATGTTAGCGCAGGAGGAAGCGCGTCGCTTGGGGCATAATTTTGTAGGAGCGGAGTTTATATTTTTAGGGTTAATCGGTGAAGCGACAGGAATTGCGTCGCAAGTTTTAAGACAGCAGGGAATAACGCTAAAAAATGCTCGAATTGAAGTTGAAAAAATTCTAGGAAAGGGTTCAGGAATGATTACTATAGAACTTCCTTTTACAGAGTCAGCAAAACTCGTTTTAAACAGTGCATTATCATTTGCTGATAAATTAGGGAGTGAATCTATTGATACAGAGCATTTACTGATTGGGATTTTTCAACAAGGGGAAAGTACAGCGATAATTTTACAAAATTTACAGGTTAATCTAAAAGATTTAACTGTTTTTTTGAGTCAGTATTTTCAGCAGCAACCCTCTAATCAGTTACCTCAAACTGTTTATGTGCTGCTTTACAATGTGGGAACAGATGATGAGGGTATTCATACTATAAGTGTAGATGATAATCACAAAATATTACTGTTTGAGTCTCAAGAAGATGCGGCTACTTTCGCACGACAATTAGGGGAGCAGAATTTTCCTGTACCGAGTGTTGAAGCTATGAAAGCTGAGGAGATTTTATTGTTTTGTAAGAAATCAGGTTATGGCTGGGAATTTGTGCCAAAGGGGGCAAATAGAACTCCTCCTGTTGACAGAGTAAAAGATTATGGGGAAGAATGGCTAAAAAAAGGGTTACTCTTTCAGAAAAGGGCTAGTCAAGAAGAAGCAGCAGGAAGGCAAACAGAAGCACAAACAATGCACTCTCAAGCAATCATTTGCTTTGAAAAAATATTAGATCAAAATCCTCAGTCAGTACAAGCGTTGAATCAGATTGCTATCTCCTATACTGCTTTACAACAACTCGAACAAGCGATCAGATTTTATAATTCTGCTCTTGAATTAGAATCTGATAATATTTTGGCTTGCTTTAATCGAGGATTGTTGTTAACGCAATTGGGTTATTTGGAGAATGCACTTGTTGATTTTGAGAGGGTTATTAAACTAAATCCTGAAGATAGTGAAGCATGGTATTTCAGAGGTAATATACTTAACATAATAGGACAGATTGATGATTCAATTGACAGTTACAGTCGTTCGATTGAGATTGCTCCTAATTCTTTTTATGTGTGGTTTCAAAGGAGCAACGCTTGGTATCAAATATGGGAGCAATTTAAGACGCTTCCCCAATCTAATCAGCAGAAATTTAATGCGCTTAAGCAGTTTTTAATTAATTGTTACAGAGCATGGGAAATTGAACCTAATCATCCTGCAATCCATCAAAGAAAAGAATGGCTTGAACAAGAGTTTTTGTTAAAAGGATTTTCTTCTGAAGAACTTGAGGTATTAGCAGAAGTATTGAGATCAGAACAACAAGAAAGTTTAGCAAGGTTTATTCTCACGATCAGGAAAACAAAAGAAGAATTAAAACCTGCATTCGAACTACTAGATCAAGTTTTTAAGTACTCTGAGGGAACTTTTGATAATCTTATCAAAATACTTGAGGGAGGTGAGCTTGATGCAGAAACTACTAAGGTTAAAGAATTAGGTGAGCGAAAAAATGAACAACAGAGAAATTTGCTTTCTGAACTGCTTGAGCTAATGATGAGTCGTGATATCGATGAAAAAGATATTAAACGAAGAGTTCATCGATTACTACAAGAAAATCAGAATTTACTTGATATGTCATTTACTATTCATCTATCGAATCAAATTTTGAGCTTAATCGATGATGAAGAT
The DNA here is from genome assembly GCF_007095705.1 of Microcystis sp. Msp_OC_L_20101000_S702. NCBI lineage: Bacteria > Bacillati > Cyanobacteriota > Cyanophyceae > Chroococcales > Microcystaceae > Microcystis > Microcystis sp. Msp_OC_L_20101000_S702. Next base: position 23,475 of record NZ_SFBO01000047.1, on the reverse strand, counting down.
TCACAAAGAGAAATGATGAATCAACCAGACAGTTTAATCAATCAAGCTTTGTCTTTTGCACCTTCACCTTTTCCAGTTATTGAAAATCTTAGTATTCAAGACAAAAAACAATTTTTAATTGATTTTGTTTATCAAGGTCACTTAATGACATTGGCTGATTTATGCACTTCTCTGAATAGTTTTCGAGATATTAATGATGCTAAAGATATCGCTGTTCATGGATTCCAGCTTTTGATGATAGTTCAATGTATTCGACTTGGAATACTAGACAAAAATAATGAAGATAATTTTTTCATGGCTACCCAAGAAGATTTTCAAAAAAACATAGAGGGTATTAAAAAATATTTTTTGAATCTCTCCCACGTTTCAGAAACTAATTTGAAAAATCAAGGTCTTTTTGTGCTAGAAAACATACTCACAAAACTAGGTTATATTTATAAAGATAATCGCGGTATAGCTTTTTATAGAGAGGCAGAAAACCTAGAAAAATCCCTATTGTGCTTTCAAACAGTTTTTGAATTTTGGAAATTGACCAGTGCTAACGAAGGACTCACTCGTCTCCACGATTTTTTTGGACTTGGACAAGAACCAGTCAGCGTCATCGACGAGTTAACGTCTTCCTATAACTCTTTAGGACTTGCTTATCTAAATCGGAAGCTAGGTAATCCTGAAGATAATATTGATGAAGCAATTAAATGTTTTGAAACTGCTCTCAATCTGGATTTTGTTAATCAAGAATTAAGAGGGAATTTACAAAATAATTTGGCGATCGCTTACCGACGACGAGGAAGAGGAAATCCTCAAGAAAATTTAGCTGAATCAATCAAAAGATATCATGATGAACTCGCAAGAAGAGAAGAGGGAACTCCTGCTTGGGCTAATAGTAAATGGAATTTAGCATCTGCGTTAGTTAAACTTACTTGTGATAATTTACAAGAAAAAATGGGCAAGACACAAGAAGCAATTAAACATTCCCAAGAAGCGTTAGAAGTATTTAAGAGACATAAAAATACTGAACAAGAACAAGCAAGTTTGCAGATGAACCTTGGAAATTTTTATTCATCTGAAATCTTTCATAATGAGGGGATTGATGAAAGAATCAAAAACCTCAACAAAGCGATAGACTATTATTCTAATGCGATCAGTATTTTTGACACAATTGAATTAAGATTATCTGCTGGTGAAACGCGAATTTACCAAGGAAAAGCTTATATGGAGCTTGGAATTTTAACAAAAAATTCACAGATGATTGAGGAGTCATTTGAGCAATCCGAGCGTGGTCTTCAAGTCTATAATTCTGAATCTAACCCAATGGATTATATCAGATCTCACTTTATTGTAGGTACTCAATTTCTTGCTTTAAGACGCTATCTTGAAGCCTATAATACTTTAAAGAAGGGAATTGTTGCTTGGGAAGAGTTCAGAAGTAATCATATTCTTGAAGAAGCGACGCAGGAAGACAAACAAAAATACTCAGAACAGTTTGGTGAATTTTATCACCTTTTGGTTGATAGCTGTATCGAACTTGGAAAAACAGATGTTAAATACCGCATGGAAGCACTTGAGTATGCAGAAAGAGGTAAAGCAAGTAATTTAGTAGAATTATTAGCTCAACAAGAAATCTTACCTAAATCAAATTGTTTTGCACCTGATGAGTACGGAATTATCTGTCAACAACTCAGAAGTTTAAGACAGGAAATTATATCTAAACAGCGCATGGTACAAGCTAATGCTGGCAATAAAGAAAATATTGCTCGATTGCTTGATGATCTGCACAATAAGAAGCAGGAGAAAGAAAGACTTCTGGAATTTATTAACCTAAAAGAGCCAGATTTCAAGTTCATGGAACGGGTACAACCCATACCCTATCAAGATATACAAGCTCTAATTAAAGAAGATTCCGTGATTCTGGAATGGTACTTTATTGAGTCTAGATTAGTTCTATTTATCGTTTTTCCAGACTCAAAATATCCAATAATTGAAGAATATTCTGACGAGGAACTGGTAAATCTAAAGAATCTTATTAACAGGTATCAGAGTGAATATAATAGCCGGAATAAATCAACTTGGATAAACAATCTATATGGTAATATTTGGAAACTTTCTCGTATTTTACGAATCGAAAAAATAATTATAAAATACCAATTAACAAAGTATCAAAAGTTAATTCTAATTCCCCATCGTTACCTTCATTTAATGCCTCTTCATGCTATGCCTTTTTCTAATGGAGAGGTACTAATTGATAAATTCATAGTCAGTTATGCACCTAGCTCACAAGTTCTTCAGTCACTCCAAAAAAGACAAAAAAACAATCTCGAAAATTCGCTGATTATCAGGAACCCTTCTGGCAAGTTGGAATTTTTACATTTTGCTGAATTAGAAGCTGACTTTCTTGTATCTCTTTTCTCTAAAGCTCAAATGCTATCTTCAGATTCCGCTAATAAATCCAATCTTATCGCTGGCATTTCTCAACAAATACCTAATTGTCTCCACTTTGCTTGTCATGCTGGGTTTAACCCTGATAATCCGCTTTATTCATCTCTTGCATTAGCAGGGGAGGAAAAAGATTATCTATCCTTTAGTGAAATTATATCTCTATCTTTACAAGGATGTTCTTTAGTAACTTTATCCGCTTGCGAATCAGGAATCGTTTTTGTTGAATCTGTTAGTGATGAATACATCGGTTTACCTAGTGCTTTCCTATTCGCTGGAAGTCCAAGCGTTGTCAGTAGTTTGTGGACAGTAAATGATTTATCTACCTCATTTTTGATGATGAAATTCTATGAAATTTTATTAGATAAAACTCAGCAAATTTCTGTCCCCGTTGCTTTGAAAATGGCACAAAATTGGTTGAAGAATTTGACAAGTGAACAATTTATTTTAGAAGCTGATTCAATGATAGATAAGCTCTGTCATGATAAGCCAAGAACAGCTAAATCTTATAAAGAATCAGCCCGTCAATTTTTAGTACAAAATCCTGAAGAATATCCCTTTAAAAATCCCTTCTATTGGGCTGCATTCATAGCATCTGGACAATAGAATTAAGCATTAAATTGACACCATTGTTTGATCCCCTTTTTCGCCAAATAAATAACAACAGAAGTTGCTACTGATATTGGGATTTGTCCCCCCGCCGCTAACGTTGCTACTGCTACAGTTAGTAAATCTTTCATGAGATCATTTATAAAATCATCATCACACACAATAGAACGGCATTTTTTAGCTAATTTATCTAGAATATTATCTTCTTCCCCTGCTCTAGTAGGAATCTTCACACCTGTTTCCATTGCCAATAAACCAGCAGATTTAATTAAATCGCCGTCTGTTTCTGCAATTAAGTCTAAAGCATCCAAAGCTTCAGGATAATCCTTAAATTGCTGCCGATAGTGTTGTATTTCTTCCGGTGTTAACTGAGTTGTATTGTCCATAGTGCTATTGTTAAAACTAAAACTAATTTTCTCCATCCATTATAATGCGATCGCCGATCTTGTCAAGTGCAAAAACCTGCGGGTACAGCATCCTCAAGATAACCTTCGCATTCTTCAATCGCATCCAAAGCAGCGATCGCACTTAGATTATCTACCAATTCAGCGCGAAACTGGGCAATTTCTTCAGGAGTAACTTTAGTTGATTCAATATCCATAGGTTGTTCTTATTTACAGACAATACTGATTGTATAGTTTCTATTTTGCCATCTAAAGTGTTAATCTAACTGGTTACTGATAACTGAAAAGGTTCTTAATTCCCTACCATTGTGATAATTGCTGTCATTTAAACCACGACAAAGTTAACTAATTTGCCCGGGACAACAATCACTTTTTTGATTTCCTTACCCTCTAAATAACGTTGGGCGATTTCTGATTCCAGGGCGAGGGTTTCTAGGGTGCTTTTATCGGCACTAGCGGGAACTTGTATCGTGCCTCTGGTTTTTCCCAAAATTTGGATGACAAGGGTAATCTCGTCCACAATCAGGGCAGTAGGATCAACTTTTGGCCAGGGTTGCAGGTGAATTGATTGGCTATGGCCTAAAGCTTGCCATAATTCTTCGCTAAGATGGGGAGCAAAGAGGGAAAGTAAGATTAATAGGGTTTTGATTCCTTCCCGATAAATGGGGGATGCAAAACACTTATTATCCCCTAAAGCGTTACTGAGTTTCATCAATTCGGAAATGGCGGTATTAAATTGATAATCTCCTTCTAAATCCTCGGAGATTTCTTTAATAGCGGTGTGAATTGCCCGTCTTAAATCCTTGTCAGTTTTCGAGAAAGTCTCTATTTTTTTGACTTGCTTGGGTTTATTTTCAATATATTCGCTGACTAAACGCCACACCCGATTAAGAAAGCGAAATTGTCCTTCTACCCCCGCATCATCCCACTGTAAATCTTTTTCTGGGGGTGCAGTAAAAAGTATAAACATTCGGGCAGTATCGGCCCCGTATTTTTCGAGAACTTTCAGAGGATCAACGCCGTTATATTTCGACTTAGACATTTTTTCAAAGAAGAAAGATAGAACTTCTCCCGTGTCTTTATCGCAATATTTATCCTCTTTATAGATAACATTTTCCGCGGGGACATATTTGCCAGTTTCGGGATTTTTGTAGGTTAATCCCTGTACCATTCCCTGGGTTAATAGACGGTTAAAAGGTTCATCGACATTAACTAAACCTCGGTCTCTTAAAACTTTGGTAAAGAAACGAGAATAGAGTAAATGTAGGATAGCGTGTTCGATTCCTCCGACGTATTGATCCACGGGCATCCAATCATTAACCTTCTCGAATTGAAAGGGTATATCTTCATTTTTAGCATCGGTATAACGGAGGAAATACCAACTAGAATCGATGAAAGTATCCATGGTGTCCGTTTCCCGTTTTGCGGGAGTTCCACAGCGAGGACAATCCACATTTACCCAGTCTTCTAATTTGGCTAAAGGAGAAGCACCTCGACCGCTAAATTCGACATTTTCCGGTAAAGTAACGGGTAAATTATCGATAGGTACTGGCACGGTTCCACAGTTAGGACAGTGGATAACTGGAATCGGACAACCCCAATATCTTTGACGGGAAATTAACCAATCCCGGAGGCGATATTGTATTCTAGCTTTGCCGTAACCTTGGGCAGTGGCATAATCAATAATAGCGGTTTTTCCTGCTGTAGAATTAAGTCCATTAAATTGAGCGGAATTAATCATAATTCCCGCTTCTGTGTAGGACTCTTTTAACTCAATTTCGCCACTTTCTGGAGTAATAACTATCTTAATTGGTAGGTTATTTTCCCGAGCGAATTTAAAATCGCGACTGTCGTGAGCCGGGACTCCCATCACTGCCCCCGTCCCGTATTCGTAGAGGACATAATCAGCAATTAAAATCGGAATTTCTTCACCAGTAAAAGGATTAATTGCCAGTCCTCCGGTTTTAATACCGCGTTTGGGTTTATCTTCGGCAGTTCTTTCTAATTCGCTTTCGCTGGCTATCTCTTGAATAAAAGTTTCTACGGCCGATTTTTGTTCGGGAGTGGTAACTTGTAAAGTTAAGGGATGTTCGGGAGCAAGTACCACATAAGTGACTCCATAAACCGTATCGGGACGAGTGGTAAAAACGGCAATTTTTTCTGTGGAGTTAACAAGAGGAAATTCTAAATAAGCACCTACCGATTTACCAATCCAGTTGGCCTGCATGGTTTTAACCCGTTCTGGCCAACCGGTAAGCTTATCTAAATCAGTGAGTAATTGTTCGGCATAATCGGTGATTTTTAGGAACCATTGCCGGAGTAATTTTCTTTCTACTTTAGCACCCGATCGCCAAGATTTTCCTTCACTATCTACCTGTTCATTGGCCAAGACAGTTTGATCGATAGGATCCCAATTCACTGCCGCTTCTTTTTGGTAGGCTAATCCCGATTCAAAAAACTGTAAAAATAGCCATTGGGTCCAACGATAATATTCCGGGGAACAGGTGGCAACTTCTCTTTCCCAATCGATAGATAATCCTAACTGTTGTAATTGCCGTTTCATCTGGGCAATATTTTGATCAGTCCATTTTGCCGGAGGAACTCCTCTTTCAATGGCGGCATTTTCTGCGGGTAATCCGAAAGCATCCCACCCCATGGGATGCAGCACGCGATAACCCTGCATTCTTTTCAGACGGGCAATCACATCGGTGATAGTATAGTTACGAACGTGACCCATGTGCAGGTTGCCTGATGGATAGGGGAACATGGAGAGGGCGTAAAATTTCGGTTTATCGGCGTTTTCTGGGGTTTTGTCCAATCCCATTTGCTGCCAAATCTTCTGCCATTTCTGTTCGATTTCTGCGGGGTTGTACTGCACTGGGGTTTTTTCTCCTGAGTTTTATCTATCCTTCCTATTTTACAGCAGCCGGCTGGGGGCGATTGCCAGTCTTGGGGCTATCCACCCTAGCAAAAACCCTCTGGGTTTTAAGTAAGTGGTTCTAATTAAATATGAAGATAGATTTTGGGTTCGATCCCCCCTATCGATTAGTCAGATCTTTCTTAACAAAAAGAGAAGAAACTTAAAAAAAGGGGAAACGATTGATAGGTATAGTTTTGAAAGAAGGAATCAAGGTGGAGGTGAGCAAAAAAATGGAGAAATGGGCAGCCCAAGAATTACAGTATGGTGGAAAACTTGGCCGGATATTTTAGTACAAGTGTTCCGTAAGCTTCGGAAAATCTAGCCGCGATGAATGGCAATCTTTGTGTGACACTATTTATAAAAAGGTTCCGCTCAATTTTTTCTTGATCAATATGCTATTAAAATTACCTCAAAAGCTAAAAATTCAGCGACTAATATTATTAGTATTCTGCCTAGTGATAGGGATATTTGTCTGGTGGTTATCGTGGCAATCCACCGGGATGAGCCAAATTCAACGCCCCGAAACAGTTGCCCAACAAATTTACCAAGCAATGCCAGATTTACCGAAAGAAAACAACTATATCCGTCGAGAGACAGGAGCGATCGATCCGAATAATACCCTAATCAGTCGCTTTCTTCGTTATCATCAAGATACCAAAAAAAGATTTACTCTCATCCGTTTTGATTGGCAATTAACCCTAGGGGATTACCTAGGAGTGAACGAGAAAATCAGCGAAGAAAACTATCCCGGACAAGCAACCCTTACCGTTAACCCGATGGCTGCCGATATCAAAGCGATGAACAGTCTTAATCGTCGTCAACGGCAGCAGTTAGTCACCCTTCTAGTCGAAATTTATAACCCCGCTATTCTCCCCCAAGAAACCCCCAATCCTAGTCCTTCTCCTAGTCCCTCTCCCCCTCGTCCCTCCTTATCAAAACCGGGAGATGCTGACCTATTAAAATTCTAGAAAATTATGGAAAAAATTCTCAAATATGGTTCAGGTTGGCGACTCGGTTGGAATCCTACGGCAGCCGTTTATAAAGGATTAATTGGTGGCGATGATTGGGCGATGGAATTAACCGAGGCCGAGTGGCAAGATTTGCGTCGGTTACTATCACAATTGACCGCAACTATGGCGGCCATGGCCACAGAATTAATGGATGAAGAAAGTATTGCTTGTGAAGCGGAAAGCGAGCTTTTATGGTTAGAAGCGACAGGATTTCCCGATAATTATTCCCTGCGATTTATTCTCTATCAAGGTCGCGGTTGTGAGGGCAATTGGTCGGCCACTGCCCTGCCAGAGTTGCTCGCCGCTTGGGACAATTTGCTTTACAATTTTTAAGAAAGCGGTGGACATAAGTTAATTTTTGTTTCCCCCTCTTGACTTTTAGATTCCCCTGTGCTGCCATGATTGCCCATCCGAGGACGAAGACCGATAATCTCACCTACACTCCGCCCCCATTGCTGAAAAACGGTTTTGCCATGACTCTCTATGTGTCCCTAAAAGCGCGAGAAACCTGGCAAAATACGATCGCTATTCCCGAACCAGTCTATCAAGAAACCATTTTCACCGGGGCCAATGCCGTCCCTATCTACGGGATTGTTTCCATTCCCCCGCAAGCGAAAGGAACAATTATCGGGACCTACGGCATCACGGGAGACTTAGATAATCAATGGTTTTTAAGGATTTTAGGCAGAAAAGCCGTAGCGAGAAACTACGCAGTCGTCCTCTTCGATTGGCGGGCCCACGGTAAGACAGCCGAATTATCCCCGACTCTCACCTCCGATGGCATCTATGAAGGGCTAGATTTCATTCATATTGCCGCCCAAGCTCAAAAAATGGGCTGTCCCGCTCCTTTTTGGTTCACAGGTTACTCTCTGGGGGGACAATTAGCCCTCTGGGGAATTAAATCGGCAGAGAATCAGGAAGATATGGGGATCGATCCCGCCCATATCGGTGGTGGGGCGGTAATTTGTCCTAATTTAGACTCTAATCGTTCCTTATCCTATCTCGTCCGGGATACCTGGGGGAAACATCTGGAAAAAGCGATCGCCAGGGAATTACGCAAGTTAGCCAAACGCATCCATAAAGCTCATCCCGATCATATCGATCCCGAAGCAATTACTCGCGCCACCACGATTGCCGGATTCGATCGAGAATTAGTGATTAAAAAGCTAGGATTTGAGACAGTTTTTGACTATTATGCCGCTAGTAGTCCCTTGCCCTTTCAACCCTATTTAACTAAACCCACTTTTATCCTCTACGCGGCCGATGATCCCCTCTTTTCCCCCGCAGTTATTCCCGATCTGCAAGCAGCGATCGCTGATAATCCCCACGTGGATCTACTCTTAACCAACCACGGTGGTCATGTGGGTTATATCAGCAGTTTATCCTGTCAGCGTCAGTGGGGCGATAGCGATCGCTGGTGGGCATGGAATCGGGTTTTAGACTGGTTTGACCAAAAAACTGGCAAATAATACTAAATCCGTTGAGTATAGGTTACATATCACGATAGGCACTCATGCAAGAGGGGGAATAGATAATCAGTTTTTAATAAGTAGGTAGGCGTTAAAAATTATCAGATGCCCCCCTTATTAAGGGGGATCCCCCCGCCTATCGGCACCCCCCTTATCAAGGGGGATCCCCCCGCCTATCGGCACCCCCCTTATCAAGGGGGGCAGGGGGGATCTAACCTAAAATCCATTTTTAATTTAATTATAACCAGCTACTTAACTGGATTTAGTATAAGGGCTAATTTCTAGGAGTCAAGGGCCGCTAGAAACTCCTCCACCTGTTCCCGAGTCGGTTGGGATGCGATCGCTCCTGCCCCCCTTGTCACCATTGCCCCCACCGCACAGGCATAAATCACCGCGTTACGCGCTAAATCGGCATTTTCCCCGATTTGATCGCCTCCCAGACCAGCACGAGCCAAAAAACCCGCCACAAAGCCATCCCCCGCCCCAGTGGTATCCACTACCTCCCCAGAAAAAGCCTCGACATTGCCGCTATTTTCGCCTAAATGATATTTACAACCTTTTGCGCCGCCAGTAACCAGAATTGCCCCTAAATTGGGGTATTTTGACGATATTTCTCCCGGGTTATCAGTGCCAAATAACCATGCTGCTTCTTCCTCGCTACATTTGAGCAAATCGGCCTGGACGATAAAATCTCGAATGATATCAGGGGCAGCCTCAAGATTAGGCCAAAAAACCGGCCGCCAGTTGATATCGATCAATACTTTCACCCCGTAAATTTTAGCTAATTCGAGGGCGCGTTGCATTGCCCGGCGGGAAAGGGGATAGGCTAACCCTAGGGTTCCCATCACTAGATAATCGGCATTTTTAAACAGATTTTCGGGCAATAGGTCAGCATTAAGGGCAGTATCGGCAAAATCAGTCGTTTTTCTGCCGCCAAAACCCGCAAAATGTCTGTCTCCCCCAGCATCGCGGGTGACATAAACTTGTCGGGTGGGTAGGGTGGCATGATACTGTACACCAGTGGTATCGACTCCGAGAGCGTCTAGCAAGGCGATTAACTGTTCTCCGGGTTGATCTTTGCCCACACAACCGATAAAAGCCGAATTTATGCCCAATTTTCGCAATCCACAGGCCACGTTTGCCGGCGCACCCCCCGCGTAGGTTGTCCAAGAAGTTACTTTCTCTGTAGAGCGATCGCTTTGATCGGCAATTAGATCATAGAGGATTTCCCCTAAACAAATGACAGACACCGGCGAAGATCTTTGATTGTTAAGCATTGCTGTGGGGTGTGGGAAACTTTTTTCAGTGTTGCCAAAGGCACGGCGTAGCCGTCCAGTAAACAGTAAACAGTAATCAGTGAGGTTCTTCGTTACTTGGTATGATTCGATCGGGGGGCATAAATCGACTAAATCCTTATTTGGTAAGAGACTTAATTGATTAGTTCGTTCAGGAGCGAAAACAATTGACAAAAATCACCAAATGCTTTTTTCTGCAAGGGTTTCATCCCTTAAAACTCCCGTCATGGCATCACACAAACCGAAGAACCATCAGTGAACTGAAAACTCTCATCTGATAACTGATAACTGATCACTGATCACTGATTAATAACTTGTCAAGAAATCACGATAAATCAACTAGAGATTATCTGAGGCATTGAGTATAATTAGACACATAGATTAGGGGAAATTGCTCATAAATCAGTCCGATCGAGCGTGAATCCTCTTTCTCGGAAAAATATCTTCTCCTATTTTTTAGTCTTAGACTAAGGAAATATCATGGTTGATTGTAGTCAGATTCAGTTTGACGAGGATAAAAGCAAGATAGATCTATTGCAACTACGAGAATTATTTAATTTAACCGCATTTTGGGCAATCGATCGCCGTTTAGAAGATTTAGAAACCGCAATTGACTATAGTGATCCGGTGGTGACGGTGTGGAATGAGCGGCAATTAATTGGTTTTGCTCGGGCCACTTCTGACGGCATTTATCGGGCAACTATTTGGGATGTGATTGTTCATCCCGATTATCAGGGGGCCGGTTTAGGACGTAAATTAGTAGAAACAGTTTTGGCCCATCCCCGAATAAATCGGGTGGAAAGAGTCTATTTGATGACTACTAACCAACAGCAATTTTACCAGCGCATTGGTTTCCAAAGCAACGCCACCACGACGATGGTATTATTTAATCGTTATCCCGATGAGTTTTCCTGTCCGGCGATCGAGGTAAAGAAAAAACGATCTCTGTGAGCTTGTCCTGACTATTGTTATCGATTTGATCTAAGCTCATTTCCCCCCCCGATACTTCGATAATTCCCTTCGCTAACTGGAATTTAAGACTAGGAGAAAAGCCAAGAACTTGAGTAAATTGTTTGACTTCTTCTGGCTTTGATTCTAAACTCAAGGATGAAATTTCTGGCATTGGCCAGAGAGCCATTTCCCCCGTAAATTCTAGACTAATAGTGACTTTTTTCTCGTCAAGAGCGCTTACGGATATACAAATAGAGCCACTTCCTAGGTTGGCGATCGCTGCATCGACGAGAAGAACAAGAGCGGAGGATAAACATTGATAATCGGCAATAATAGCAATATCATCAGTTAAAGGGCTAAATTTAAGCTGAATATTGCGATTAGCTGCCTGTAAATAGGTTAAACTTGCCCAATCTTCCCAGAGTTTAGTTAAAGAAAAAATTTCTCGCTCCAGAGGTATAGTACCCGACTCTAGCTTCGAGAGATTAATCATCTCATCGAGCATTGCCATCAGTTTACGGCCTGCCAGTTGTCCCTGGGCGATAAATTCCCTTTCTTCGGCCGGACTTTCACAAAGATCGGCGAGAATCATTTGATGGAGACTGATCATACTGCTCAATGGCGATCGCAATTCGTGGGCAACCCGTCCCAAAAAACTGCTTTTGAGGTGATTAATTGCCACGGCCATCTGATAAGCGAGGCGAGTTTGCTGTAATTCCCGTTTTAAAGCGTCAATATCGTCCATATTTACAGAAAAACTGCCCCTTGTCGTAAGATATCCCATCTTTGACATTGCCAACGTGCGACGGTGGAGGGTTGTCCACTATTGATTATTCCCCATGCTTGCCTTTCTGTGGGTGCTAACACCGTCACCGAGGGAAAAGTAGTCATAATCGCTTCTGGAGTTAATAAAGGCTCTTGTCCTGACAGATTAGCACTTGTGGTCGCTAAAACACCAGTTCGACCGAGAATTTCTCTTGCGATCACATGAGCAGGAACTCGGATACCAATCGTGCTAGAATCCTTAGGGTTAAGAACTTTTGGTACTTTTTCAGAAGCGGGTAAAACCAAAGTTAGGGAGCCGGGCCAGTATTTTTCGGTCATTTGCCGCCAAATTTCCCTTTCTTCCTGATTTCCCTTGACATAATCCCATAAATCTGCTGCTGAGGCCGCCATGAGAATTAAAGGTTTATCAAAAGTCCGTTTTTTAGCGGCAAAAACTAAGGCAGCATAGGGGGGAGAAACTGCTAAAGCGGGGACTGTATCCGTGGGAAAAGAAACCACTTGACCACTTAAGGCCGCGTGAACAATTTCGTTAAGAGAAGCAGTAGGCATTGAGAATTGATCATTTTTGGGGACTAATTTAGCCTAAGACTTTTTGGTACAATTTTAAACGGGTAGGGTTGATTCATGAATCAACCCTACCTTGAATCAACCCTACCTTGAATCAATCCTACTTGATCAGCGGTGGATCTGAAAGTTTTTAACACCTACCTACTTATCTCCAACCAATTAGCGACGATTAATTATGAATGAGTCTGATACTTTGGCTAATCTCGAACAATTAGAATACATTCCCTACCTAGATGCCACCGGTAATATCTGTGCTTATTTCCAGGGAAAAATCGGGGTTTATGCCATTTTTGATCGAGAGCAAGTCCTAGAATTTGTCGGCTATTCTCGTGATATTTATCTCAGTTTAAAACAACATCTTGCCCGACAGCCCCAAGCTTGTTATTGGCTAAAAATCCAGTTGATTGAGCGTCCTAATCGGACTATTCTCGAATCGATTAAACAAGCTTGGCTAAGAGAAAGTCAGGCAGTAATCAGCAATGAAAAACTCTGGACAGAACCAATTGATGCTAAATTAGCCATGAGTGAGACAGAAAAAGAAATTTATCAAAGTGCTGACGAAGTAGGGCAAATCAAGTTATTAAAACAGGTATCCAGACGAGTAGAAAACGATGTTTTATCAACTCTAGAAAAACGGGGAGTACAGATGGAAATTCGTTTTAATCCCAAGTTAAAAGAACAGGGTTTGCTCGATTTGAAGTAAAAATTAAGTAGGTAGGCGTTAAAAGTTATCAGATGCCCCCCTTATCAAGGGGGGATTAAGGGGGGATCCCCACCCCCCTTATTAAGGGGGGACTAAGGGGGGATCGGCACCCCCCTTATCAAGGGGGGCAGGGGGGATCGAACCTAAAATTCATTTTTAATTTAATTATAACCAGCTACTTACTAGGAGCGATCGATTCTCCAGACAAACCGCTATGATAGTATATCGCCCCATCCCCACACCAATGGAACAGCGATGACCAATCAAGACTGGCCAAACCTACTGCAGCAACTACTCGATCAAAAATCCCTTTCCCTTAACCAAGCTGAAGAACTAATGACCGGATGGTTAAACGGCCAGATTCCGGAAGTTTTATCGGGGGCGATTTTAGCGGCTTTGCAAGCAAAAGGAGTCTCGGCCGCCGAATTAGCGGGAATGGCCGGAGTTTTACGGCAACAATCTCGCTTAGAAGACCCTAAACCCCATACTACTCCCGTTATCGATACCTGTGGCACCGGCGGTGACGGGGCCTCAACCTTTAATATTTCCACTGCCGTGGCTTTTGTGGCGGCCGCCGGGGGCGTAAAAGTGGCTAAACACGGCAATCGCTCCGCCTCCAGTAAAGTCGGTTCGGCCGATGTTTTAGAATATCTTGGGGTTAATTTAAGCGCCCCTAGCGAGAAAGTGGCCGCGGCTTTAGATGGGGTGGGAGTGACCTTTCTTTTTGCCCCCGGTTGGCATCCAGCTCTGAAAAGTGTGGCTAATCTCCGCAAAACCCTGAAAGTTCGCACGGTTTTTAATCTTCTGGGTCCTCTAGTTAATCCTCTCCGTCCCACAGGTCAAGTTATCGGGGTTTATGACCAGCAATTTCTCACCCCCATGGCCACAGCTTTAGCACAAATGGGAACCCCCAAGGCGATTATTGTTCACGGCCGGGAAAAACTCGACGAGGTGGGGTTGGGAGATCTGACCGATATGGCTTTATTAAATAATGGCGAGGTGATTTCTGCGGCGATCGATCCCTTGTCAATTTCTATCCCTAGAGCCAGTTTAAATGCCCTTAAAGGCGGGGAAGTGCCAGAAAATGCCGAAATCCTCAAAAATGTTCTGCAAGGGGGGGGAACGCCCGCTCAACGGGATGCTGTGGCGATTAATGCCGCTCTTGCCCTACAGGTGGCAGAAAAGGTCACTTTTGGCGATCATGCTGCTGGTTTCGCCCTCGCTCGCGAGATTTTAGCCAGTGGGTTAGCTTGGCAAAAATTAGAGGAGTTGGTTAAGTTTCTCGCTTAGGACAATTCCCTGCTCCCTTCCCCCCACTTCCCCACCTCAATGCACTTACTGCATGACAGAAATCCTTAAACACGATGGTTAAAGGATTTCTGTTACAAACAATACAAAATTGTCCAAGTTAAAAAGAATTAAATAACAAATAGAGACTAGGTAAATTACTAAATTTTTGCTAATGACGACAGTATTTTACAGAATACTTATTGTTAAATCCCGATTTCTTCATTTCTAACCCGCACCAACTAGAACAATTACACCCACAAATCAGAAGGAGATAGATTCATGGTACAAGCACCTGAAAAAGATGGAACAACTCTCAATAAATTCGAGAAATTTAAAGCCGAGAAAGACGGATTAGCCATTAAAGATGAACTAGATCATTTTGCCCAAATCGGTTGGGAAGCGATGGATAAAACCGATTTAGAACATCGCTTAAAATGGGTGGGGGTTTTTTATCGTCCTGTCACCCCGGGTAAATTCATGATGCGTTTGCGGGTTCCTAACGGCATTATTAGTAGTGAGCAAATGCGCGTTTTAGGGGAAATTGTGCAGCGTTACGGCGATGATGGCAATGCCGATATTACTACTCGTCAAAACCTACAATTACGCGGTATTCGTATCGAAGATATTCCTGATATTTTCCAACGACTAAAATCCGTGGGCATGACTTCGGTACAATCGGGCATGGATAATGTCAGAAATATTACCGGTTCACCCATGGCGGGACTAGACGCAGATGAATTAATTGACACCAGGGAATTAGTCCAAAAAGTCCAAGATATGATTACCAACTGCGGTCAAGGTAATTATCAATTTACCAATCTGCCCCGCAAATTTAATATTGCCATCGAGGGGGGCCGGGATAACTCAGTTCATGCGGAAATTAACGATATTGCCTTTGTTCCTGCCTATAAAGAAGGAGAATTAGGCTTTAATGTCGTGGTAGGTGGCTTTTTCTCGGCTAAACGCTGTGAAGCGGCAATTCCCATGAATGTTTGGGTGAGACCTAATCAGGAGGTGGTGGATTTATGCCGAGGGATTTTAGAAGTTTACCGCGATAACGGATTGCGTGCCAATCGTCAAAAATCCCGTTTAATGTGGTTAATTGATGAGTGGGGAATCGAGGAATTCCGCACGCGGGTGGCTAATCAGTTAGGTTATCCCTTGGCAACGGCAGCGGAAAAAGACGCTATTGACTGGGAAAAACGGGATCATTTAGGAGTTTTTCCCCAAAAACAGGAGGGATTAAGCTATATCGGTCTTTGTGTTCCCGTTGGTCGTCTATTTGCCGATGATATGTTCGATTTAGCCCGGATTGCCGAAGTGTATGGCAGCGGAGAATTGCGTTTAACCGTGGAACAAAACGTGATTATTCCCAATATAGCGGCTGAAAATATGCCAACTCTTTTAACCGAGCCTTTACTGGCTAAGTTTACCCCCAATCCCACTCCTTTACAACGAGCGCTCGTTTCCTGTACGGGGGCGCAATTCTGCAATTTTGCCCTGATTGAAACCAAAAATAAGGCTGTGGACTTGATTCGTCAGTTAGATGCTGAATTAAATATCCCCCGGGGTGTGCGTATGCACTGGACTGGTTGCCCTAACTCCTGCGGACAACCCCAAGTGGCCGATATCGGTTTGATGGGGACAAAAGCTCGCAAAGACGGCAAAACCGTGGAGGGAGTTGACCTCTACATGGGGGGTAAAGTGGGTAAAGATGCTCACCTGGGAAGTTGTGTACAAAAAGGGATTCCCTGTGAAGACTTAAAATCGGTGTTAACTTCTATCCTCATCGAGCAATTTGGGGCGACACCGAAGGGTTAATTAACAAGTTTATTGATACGCTGAATGGGGGGTTTGTCCCCTCTTTTTTTTCTGTATCTCTGTTGGGTGAAATTGGCAAACCTTTTGCTATGTTAGGAGGCAGATAGGAGTAGGGAAGTCCAGATATATTTTCCTTTCATACTAAATCCGGTTGTTAAAGACTGATTATCTATGGCTCTCTTGGATTTGGTGGGTAAAATGTATTCTAAGATACAGTCCTGCTGGCGAGGGAGTAGAAGGAACCACTCCAGACACAGAGGACACAAAGATCGATCCTATGTAAGTTAAACTTATCACACAGAACCTAGAAGAGCCTATCTATTGCCCCTATTGCCTATTGCCTCTCCTGATATGTAGGCTATACTCAAGAGATTTAGTATGAGATGGGAATCGTTACTTCGCTTCAAATTGAGCTTGTTTGCGAAGTAATTCCCCGATGGTTAAATTGGGTTGAGGTCGGCCATTAAAAACCGTTCCTACCTCAAATTTTTGCAACTGTACCCGTGCCAAATGATAGGCCTCATCGGGTAGGGGAATATAACCAATAGTATCTAATAAATTGGGAACTCGATCGAGATAATATTCGACAAATTTCTCTAAAGCGGGATTCTCTTGGGCTTTTTGGGCATTAACATAAATAAACAAAGGACGAGATAAAGGCTGATATTTACTATCCTCGACATTGCCGCGAGTTGGTTCAATACCGTTAACTTTCAAAGCTTTTAATTTATCCCGATTTTGTTCATAGTAAGCATTGCCAAAATAGCCTAAAGCGTTGGCATCTTGACTGACGGCATTAACTAAAGCTTGGTCATCTTCACTAAAATTAAAGTCCCCACGACTGGCATCTTTGCCGTTAATTACATCACTAAAAAAATCGTAGGTTCCGGAATCTTTACCCGGTCCATGAAGGGTAATCGGTTGGTCGGGCCAAGCGGGATTAATTTGATTCCAACGTTTGATTTTATTCTCGGCTGCTGGTTCCCAAATAGTTCTTAATTCTGTGGTGGAAATATCATCAACCCAGTTATTTTGGGGATTGACTACCACGGTTAAAGCATCAAAAGCGATCGGTAGTTCGATAAATCTTACCTTATTAGCATCACATTCTTTTAATTCTTCCACAGAAATTGGCCGAGAAGCATTATTAATATCTGTTTCTCCCGCACAAAATTTTCTAAAACCGCCGCCAGTTCCTGAAATATTAGCGTCAATTTTAACATCAGCCAAAGCTTTGTTAGGGGTATTAGCTTTAAAATCTTCGAGAACTTTATCAGTAATTGGTGCTACGGTACTCGAACCATCGATTTTAATTGGTTTTAGATCTTGAGGATTAATATTGGCACAAGCGGGTAAAAGTAGAGCAGTTCCTAGTATGGTTGCCACTACTTTGGTCGGACGAGATAGCTGAGTAAAAATTTCTAGCATAGGTGTCAAAAGGAGAAAGTAAAAACGGGTATTGGGGAGACTTTTCAGTTATCAGTGGGGAAGTGGGAAGAAAAAAGCTGAGGGATGATGGCTAAAAACCTTAATCTTTTCTTTGTTGTTTTTACGTCACTATAATGGTAGGGAAAGAGAAACCCCCTATATAGACGGGAAAAGTTAGCGGCTTTACCCGCGACTTAAAACTAATGTTTAGTCAAAATAGATAGTAAAAGAAGTTGAGATTTTTGTCTAGTTATCGAGAAAACTTTTCTTGACAATACATTACGTTCTTTTATTCACTTCTTAACCTATTCTTTACCAAGCAGTGGTAACTTTTAGCGTAAGATTTAAGGCAGTTTACGGATCAAAATTAATCCTATGCTCAACAAAAACAGAACCCATTTACTAACAGCCTTATCCATAGCCACTTTAACAGCGACTTTAACCGCTTGTGGTGGCACCGATACGGCAGGAACTAGCGGAGAGGGAAGCAATAGAATCGCCCAGGTTCCCCTAAAAGGAGAGGTCGCCCTCAATGGTGCGGGTGCTTCTTTTCCTGCACCCCTATATCAAAACTGGTTTGTCACCATTAATCAACTATTTTCCAAACTACTAATTAACTATCAATCTACCGGTAGCGGGGCGGGAGTCGAACAATTTATCCAAGGTACGATCGATTTTGGCGCTTCCGATGTGGCCATGAGTGACGAGGATATGGCCAGAGTTAGCAGAGGGGTTTTACTGCTACCGATGACGGCGGGAAGCATCGTTATGGCTTATAATTTGCCCGGAGTAGAAGGGCTGAAACTAAGTAGAGAAGCCTATGTAGGCATCTTTTTAGGCACGATTACCCGTTGGAACGATGCCAAAATTGCCGCCGATAACCCCGATTTAAAACTACCCGATGAAGAAATTACCGTAGTTCACCGGGCAGACGGTAGCGGAACAACGGGAGTTTTTACCAAGTTTTTAAGCGCCGTTAGTCCCGAATGGAAAAAAAGCATCGGTGAAGGAAAAGCCGTACAATGGCCGACCAAAAAAGGTAAATTTCTTGGCGGTAGAGGCAATGAGGGTGTAACTGCCCTAATTCAACAAAATCAAGGCTCGATCGGTTATATCGAGTACGGTTTCGCTAAAAATAATAACCTGCCCATGGCCGTTTTACAAAACCAAGCCGGTCAATTCGTTATCCCCAATGAAACCAACGCCGCTGCCACCTTAGCCACGGTGGAATTACCCGAAAATCTGCGGGCTTTTATCATCGATCCGCCGGGAGAAAATTCCTATCCCATTGTCACCTATACCTGGATGTTGGTTTACAAAAAATACAACGATCCCCAAAAAGCTTTAGCAATGGAGGCGATGATTGAATTTGGACTTAACCAAGGACAAGAACAAGCAGCTCCCCTTGGTTATATTCCCCTACCGAAAAACGTTCGGGAACGAGTAGCCGCCGCTGCCGATGTCATCTATCCTGATTACACGATCAACGTGGATTAGTCGCCGAAAAAATGTATTCAAAGTTACAATAGTAGTGGAGAAAGGCCAATTTCTCCCTTAGCTGCCGCAAACTAGCTGGATTTAAACCCTAATCATGAGTGCGCCCACAGTTCCACCCGA
Source organism: Microcystis sp. Msp_OC_L_20101000_S702 (assembly GCF_007095705.1). NCBI lineage: Bacteria > Bacillati > Cyanobacteriota > Cyanophyceae > Chroococcales > Microcystaceae > Microcystis > Microcystis sp. Msp_OC_L_20101000_S702. The sequence continues at coordinate 4,172 of NZ_SFBO01000047.1, read as the reverse complement.
CTCAAATTTTAAAGAACGTCCAGAATCGGAAAAAATCCTCGATAAAGGCTTTGTTGGATTAACCACCGCCTTTGCCATCGCTATTGGGCTGATTTTGCTCCTAATTGCCCTAGTTATTTTTATTCGGGCCCTACCAGCGATTCAAACCTTTGGTCTGGGATTTTTGACCAGTAGTGCTTGGAATCCCGTGCGCGGTCGGGAAGAATTCGGAGTTCTGCCGGTTATCTACGGAACTCTCGTTAGTTCTCTGATTGCCCTCCTGATTGCTGTTCCCCTCGGTATCGGTTCAGCCATTTTTTTAAGCGAAGATTTTATTCCCTTAAATGCGCGGACAATTTTGGTTTTTCTCGTACAACTTTTGGCCGCTATTCCCAGTGTTGTTTACGGATTATGGGGTATCTTTGTATTGATTCCTATCCTCAGACCCCTTGGTAACTGGTTAAATGCTAATTTTAGTTGGATTCCTCTGTTTAGTACTCCTTTAGGGGGTCCTGGAATGTTACCGGCGGGGGTTATTTTAGCAATTATGATCCTGCCGATTATTATCGCTATCTCTCGCGACTCTTTGGCCGCTTTACCGCCGGATTTGCGACAAGCTTCCCTAGGTTTGGGGGCCACCCGTTGGGAAACGATTTTTCGAGTCTTAATTCCTGCCGCTTTTTCCGGGATTGTCGGGGGGATTATGTTAGCTTTAGGGCGTGCTTTAGGGGAAACCATGGCAGTAACGATGATTATCGGCAATTCTAACCGCATTAGTGCCTCTATTCTCGCCCCCGCTAACACGATCGCTTCCTTATTGGCTAACCAATTCGCCGAAGCATCGGGAATGCAAGTATCGGCACTCATGTATGCGGGTTTTGTTCTCTTGGTTTTGACCCTAGTAGTCAATATCTTCGCCGAATTAATCGTTAATCGCGTCAAAGCTAAGTATTAAGCCATCTTTTAACTGATATGGATAGTGCGAATTTAGGCAATAATCTCAAAAAGAAACCGAGTAGTCCTCGATCGCTATTGGGGACAATTATGACCGTTCTCTCGGCTTTATGTTTAGCTGTCACCGTGATTCCCCTCTTTGCCGTCCTAGGCTTTGTTTTTGTGCAAGGGGTGGGTCGTTTAAACGCTAATCTCTTTACTAAATTACCGCCACCGCCGGGGTTAGGAGGAGGAGGCATCGCTAACGCCATTTTAGGCACAATTATCGTCGTTGCCCTAGCCACAGCGATCGCAGTTCCCATCGGCGTTTTAGCGGCGGTTTATCTCTCGGAATTTAGCGGTGATAACAAACTTGCCCAGGGTGTGCGCTTTGCTACCAACGTTCTAGCGGGTGTCCCTTCGATTATTGTCGGGGTTTTCGCCTTCGGTTTGTTAGTTGCGCCCTTATTTGGCGAAGGAACAGCCCTTTTAGGCTTTTCTGCCCTGGCCGGTTCGATCGGTTTAGCGGTGTTAATGTTACCGACTATTATTAGAACCACCGATGAGGCTTTAAAAATCGTTCCCCAAGACATCCGCTGGGCAGCCATGGGTTTAGGGGCCTATAACTACCAAACCGTCCTAAAAATCGTCCTTCCTGCGGCAGTTCCCGCTATTTTAACCGGTGTGACTTTAGCAATTGCTAGGGCTGCCGGAGAAACCGCCTCCTTAATTTTTACGGCATTATTCTCTAACTTTTGGCCTCGGGGTGTCTTTGAACCGATTGCCACCCTTTCGGTCCTAGTTTTCAACTTTGCTACTGCCCCTTTTGCCCCTCAACAGCAATTAGCTTGGGCAGGTGCTTTAATTCTCGTGCTTTTGGTGTTGGTAACTAACATTTTATCCCGTTTAGCCACGCGCCAGAAAACCTATTAAGTCAAGGAAAAAGTGAAAAGCAAAAAGGGATATTTAAGTAAAAATCTACCTATCTTTCTGATTCCTAAATTAGCCAAATTCAAGGTAAATAATTTATGCTAACTAATTCTAACCCCCATTCTACAGGAACCGTTTTAAAGGTCGATAAGGCTGATATTTACTATGGTAATTATCGGGCAGTGCGGGACGTTTCCATCGATATTCCCAAAAATAGAGTCACCGCTTTTATCGGACCCTCTGGCTGTGGAAAAAGTACCATTCTCAGGTGTTTTAATCGTCTCAATGATTTAATTCACGGTTTTCGTATTGACGGCAAAGTTTTTTATCATAACCAAGATATTTACTCTCAAGAGGTAGATCCTGTCGAAGTCAGAAAATATATCGGTATGGTGTTCCAGCGCCCTAATCCTTTTCCCAAATCCATCTACGATAATGTGGTTTACGGAGCGCGATTAAATGGTTATAAAGGCGATTTAGATGAATTAGTAGAAACTTCCTTGCGTCGAGCAGCTCTCTGGGAAGAAGTAAAAGATAAACTAAAAGAAAGCGGTTTTTCCCTATCGGGGGGACAACAACAAAGATTATGTATTGCTCGCACTATTGCCGCTCAACCAGAAGTATTATTAATGGATGAACCCTGTTCGGCACTGGATCCAATTTCAACTTTAAAAGTTGAGGAATTAATGCACGAATTAAAAGAACGTTATACAATTATTATTGTTACTCACAATATGCAACAAGCTACTAGAGTAGCGGATTTAACGGCTTTTTATAACGCTGAACCCACCGATAAAGGTGGCAAAATTGGTTATTTAGTCGAGTTTGATCATACGGACAAAATCTTCGGTGATCCTCAAGAACAAGCAACTAAAGATTATGTTAGTGGACGTTTTGGCTAAATCAGTTATCAGTTATCAGTTATCAGCTTTTTTCTTCCCTCTTTCCCTCTCCCTTCTCCCTTTTCCCCAACACCTATTCCTTTAAAGATTATGTATAGTAGCGATGTTGTCACCGATGCGGTTTTGAGAACCAAAAACTTAAATGTTTACTATGGTTCTAATCTCGCTGTTCGTGATGTTAACCTTGATATTCCTGAGAAAAAAGCGATCGCTTTTATCGGTCCTTCTGGCTGCGGAAAAAGTACGGTTTTGCGCTGTTTTAATCGCATGAATGATCTAGTTAAAAGTGCCAAAATTGAGGGAAAAGTTACCTTTCGGGGCCAAGATATTTATGGTAATTCCGTTAATCCTATCGGGTTACGCAGTCGTATTGGTATGGTTTTTCAGAAACCGAATCCTTTCCCCAAATCTATCTATGAAAATATCGCTTTTGGGGCGCGCTTAAATGGTTACATCGGTGATATGGATCAATTAGTGGAAGAATCTTTAAAAAAAGCCGTTCTCTGGGATGATGTTAAAGATAAACTCAAGGAAAGTGGTTTAGCTTTATCGGGAGGACAACAACAAAGGTTATGTATTGCTCGCGCTATTGCGGTTAAACCGGAAGTTGTTTTAATGGATGAACCCTGTGCGGCACTCGATCCAATTTCTACCCTAAAAATTGAGGAATTAATTCACGAATTGAAAACCCAATATACTATAGTTATTGTCACCCACAATATGCAACAAGCGTCGCGGGTTTCTGATTTAACGGCTTTTTATAATGCTGAACCGACCCCAAAAGGTGGTAAAGTGGGTTATTTAGTGGAATATGATCGCACCGAGGTTATCTTTCAAAATCCCGCTCAAGAGTCCACTAGAGATTATGTTAGCGGTCGTTTTGGTTAAAGTATTAATAATTAATCGTTATTCACGACTCCGGGATAGATTAATTTTTTTCATCTGGAATGATTGAAAAACGATTAAATTAACTGATTGCGAAACCCGGTGGACAATCATCTGGCACTTGAGTTAAACAGAGTTTTACTTTATCGCCGGGTAAAGCTGTTTTTCAAGCTGGAACTTCATCAATTTTCACATAGAAAAACAGAACAACTCCGTTGGTTAGAACCACAACTGCTTCTGCATCAGCTTCGTCATCAAATCTGGTGGTTATTTCTTGGATAAAAGTGTTAGAACAATAATTAATACGAGTGGGGGGTGGTGCGGCAAGAACTCTAGCAGTAAGAAGTAAATATGATAAGGTAAATCTAATAGTTTGTTGAAGATTTTTCATAACAAAATTTTCTAGATAAAATTAAACCAAAACTAGGTAATGATTCGGTAGTAGTGGCGTAGCTCTCTTGCTTACCTGGTATGAATTGTGTAAAATATTTATTAATAAAAATAATTGGAACCCGATCAGTCTTTAAACCTCTAGCTTGATCA